>JAYTIR010000528.1:0-4818 GCA_043731765.1 Burkholderiales bacterium | reverse complement strand
TTTTCGTTACATTTGCTGCGCTGGCGATGGCGGCGGCTGTCAGCGGTGCAGCCATGGCCCAAGGCCGTGGCGGCAGCGGTGCTGGCGGTGGCGGCGGTTACCACGGTGCCGGGTCCGGTGGTGTTAGCTGGAGTGGCGGATCGGGCGGCGGCGGGCACGCCGGAAGCTGGAACGGCGGCGGCTGGCGTGGCGGCGGCTATTACGGCGGTTACCGCGGTTATTACGGATGGGGCGGTGGCTATTGGGGACCCGGATTCGGTGTCTCCTGGGGTGGCCCTGGCTGGTGGGGTGCGTGGCCCTATGCCTATGCCGCTGGTTACGGCTATGGATACCCCAACGCGTATGTGTACGGTGGATACCCCGGCTACGGCGTGGTGGATTCGACGGTGTATCTCCAGCAAGATTCGGCCCCGGCCTATGCTCCGCAGGCGCAGGCCGCGCCCGTCACAAAAAACTTCTGGTATTACTGCGTCGATCCTGCCGGCTACTTTCCCTACGTGAAAAGTTGCAACAAGACGTGGATGCAGGTCGTCCCGCAAGCCAATCCCGGTGCGCCGGTTGCGCCGCGATTGGCGCAATAGTCAACATGCGAGAATGATCATGAACAAACGCTTGCTGATATTGCCGTTGACGGCCATTGTCATATTGGGTGGGTGCGTGACCGTTCCCACCGGGCCCACGGTCATGGTCCTTCCCGGACCGCAGAAGGCCTTCGACCAGTTTCAAAACGACGCCATGGCCTGCCAGCAATTTGCGCAGGGTGTGGTTGCCCCGGCCGGTCAGGCGGCAGCGAACAATGCCGCGGCCAATGCGGCGGTGGGCACGGCACTCGGTGCGGCCGCAGGCGCGATCATCGGGTCCGCCACGGGTCAGGCGGGAGCAGGCGCCGCGATAGGCGCGGGCACAGGGTTGTTCTTCGGCGGCGCGTCGGGCAGCAACGTTGCGTACGCGTCGAGCTACCAGATGCAGCGAAGCTACGACGTCGCCTATATGCAATGCATGTACGCGCGCGGCAATCAACTACCGGGACAGGTGGTGTCGCGCCGGCCCGCAGTGGTGAACTATCCGCCACCGAATTATCCGGCTCCCGGCGCTGCGCCGCAGGGCTATCCGCCCGCCAACTATCCGCCGCCCAATACGCCGCCGCCGGCAGGCGTTGTGCCGCAAGGGTAACGCTACGAGGTTGTACGTTGGTCGCTGCGGCTTTCGCATTCGCAATCCAGCCGAGCTAGTTTTGTAACACCCACTTTCCGTCCCTGATCTGGACCATCACGCGCGCGCGTGAATCGAGACCCAGGTGGTCGGTCTTGCTCATGTTCACCATGCCATTGGTGACGCCCAGGTCTTTCGTCCCTTCGAGCGCGTCGCGCAGCGCGCGGCGAAATTCCTTCGTGCCGGGTTGCGCAACCTTCAAAGCCTGCGGAATCGCATTGGCGAGTTCGAGACAGGCGTCCCACGTATACGAGCCGAATGCCGAAACGCTGCCGGGTCCGAACGCCGCTTCGTAAACCTTGATGTACTCCAGGGCATGCTTCTTCGCCGGATGGCTGTCGGGCAGCTGCGCCGCGACGATCACCGGACTGGTGGGCACGAAGCCGCCTTCGACATCCTTGCCGCCGACGCGCAGGAAATCGTTGTTGGCCACGCCATGGTTGAAATAGAGCTTGCCCTTGTAGCCCTGCTCGACCAGTGTCCGCGCCGGCAGCGCCGCCGGCGTGCCGGACGCGCCGATCACGATGGCGTCGGGCTTGGCTGCCAAAAGTTTCAGCGACTGACCGACCACACTCGTGTCCTTGGGTGCAAAGCGCTCGTTCGCGGCCAGCGTGATGTTGCGCGCCTTCGCGGCCTTGTCGATTTCCGCGAAGAACGCCTCGCCCAGTGCATCATTGAAGCCGACGTATCCGATCGTCTTCACGCCGTTCTTCGCCATGTGCTCGAGAATCGCGCCCGCCATCATCACGTCGGTCTGCGGCGTCTTGAACATCCAGGCGCGCCTGGCGTCCATCGGTTCGATGATGCGGATGGAGGACGCGAGCGAAATCGTCGGCGTCTCGCCGTCGGAGATGACATCGAGGATCGCCAGCGTGGTCGGCGTCGTCGTCGTGCCGATGATCGCGTCGACCTTGTCCTCGCCGATCACTTTTTTGGCATTCTGAACCGCGGTGGTCGTGTCCGACGCCTCGTCCAGCAGGATGAATTCGACTGTCTTGCCGCCCATGGATTTCGAACACAGGCCGACGGTGTTCTTTTCGGGAATGCCGAGCGATGCCGCGGGCCCTGTGGCCGAGACAACGACCCCCACCTTGACCTGCGCGCCGGCGATGCCGGTCAGCACAAGCATGGCGCACAGCATCATGCTGCCGACGAACACTTGTTTCATGAATCCTCCGGGAGATTTTCCAAAGTGGCGATCCGGTCCGTCGCCGGAACGCCTGCGGCTGACAATTGGCAATGATAGCGGAACCTTGAACGTCGAGGCACCGGTATGCCGCGTCGCTGATGCATAATCGTTGGCGCCGTCCCGCCTCCGGCCCAATTCCCGGGAGACATTGCTTGAACAATCGAACCGCCGGACTTGCAGCGCACTTGCTGGCGCTCATCGTCTTTGCGATGAGTTGCGCGACAAGCGCCGCCGATCCCGAAAAGGTGCTGCGCGTTGCATCGCCGGACATCGAAACCTTCGATCCGCAGCAATTCAATGACGTCCCGTCGTACGACGTGTTCACGGCAATATTCGAAGGCCTCTACGAATACGACTATCTGGCGTCGCCGCCCAGATTGGCACCGGTCACGGCAACCGGGCAGCCCGTGGTCACCGACGATGGCCAGACGTGGACGATTCGGCTCACCCCGGGCATTTTTTTCACCGACGACCCGGCATTCGGGGGCAAGCCCCGCGAACTCGTTGCCGGCGACTACGTCTATTCGCTGAAGCGCTGGATCGATCCCAATCTGCGCCGCGGGGGCTCACCGGTGTTTACCGATCTCGTCGTGGGCGCGCGCGCCGTGATCGATGCTGCGGGACGACCCGGTGCGAAGTTCGACTACGACCAGCCAATCGAGGGGCTGCGCGCGCTCGACCGCTACACGTTGCAGCTTCGCCTGACCGAGCCCAACTATCCGGTCATTTACGACAACATTATCCGGGGTGCGGTAGCCCGCGAAGTCGTCGAAGCCGCGGGTGGAGACGTTCGGGCGCGCCCCGTGGGGACCGGTCCCTATCGGTTGCGCGAATGGAAACAGGGCTCGCGGATCGTGCTGGAAGCCAATTCCCGCTATCGATCCATTCAATTTCCCGAAAGCGGCGACCCCGCCAAGGCGGCGCTGGTACGCAGCATGAAGGGCAGGAAACTGCCGCAGGTCGGCGTCGTCGAAATCAACATGATCGAGGAGGACACCACGCGCCTCCTGGAATTCGAGCGCGGCGGCCTCGACTACATCATTGTCCGCGGCGAGCCGGCGACGCGCTTTCTTGCGAACGGCAAGCTCAAGCCCGAATACGCAGCGAAGGGCGTGACCCGCCATGTCTTCTTCGAGCCCTACCTCTTCTCCGTCTATTTCAACATGGAGGACAGGGCGATCGGCGGCATGGGCAAGGACCGCATCGCGCTGCGCCGGGCGATCGCGCTCGCGATCGATACGGCAACGCTCGTCAATGTCGTTTATGCGGGCCAGGCGCAGGCCGCCAACCAGATCGTGCCGCCGGGCGTGAGCGGTTTCGATCCGTCACTTCCAGCCAGGCCGCTCTACGACAAGGCGGCGGCGAAACGATTGCTCGATCGCTTCGGCTTCGACAAGCTGGACGCCAGCGGTTATCGCCTGGGTCCCGATGGCCAGCCGCTGATCCTCAATTTCACGCTGCGCTCGGGCGGCATCTCGCGCGAAATCCAGACGCTGATCAAGCGCGACATGGACGCGGTCGGATTGCGGCTCGAGTTTCACATCACGCCCTTCCAGGACGCGGTCAAGGAGCTGATTGCGGGCAAGTACCAGCTCTATTTCGGCGGATATGGAGGAAGTGCGTCGGGCTACGGGGAATTGATCCAGCTCTGGGGCAAGTCACTGCCAAGTGTGAATCTGACCCGCTTCAGGCTGGCCGAGTTCGACGTTGAGTTCGAACGGTTCCTGCGCAGTTCCGACCCTTCCGCCCAGGTTGCGACCGCGCGCAGGATGTCGGACCTCGCGCAAGCGTACATGCCGCTGCTCCCGGCGATCTATCGCCTCGAAACGAACTACGTGCAACCGTGGCTCATGGGCTTCAATTCATTTGTTTTCCAGCCGTACTGGAAATACCTCGACATCGATCTGGCCAAGCGGCGGCAGATGTCCGGGAAATGAGGCGGCCGTACTGGACATGACGGCGGCGTTACGCCAATCGTCAGTGGATGCGGCAGGGCAGATGCAGAAATCCGCGAAAGCGTGCGCGTCCGCCGCGCGTCGGTTCGCCCGTCAGCCCGTAATCGGGAAAGCGCGCAAGGAACTTCGAGAGCGCCACGCGGGCCTCGAGCCGCGCGAGATTCAATCCGGCGCAGGTGTGGATGCCGAAGCCGAAGGCGATGTGCCTGTTCGGTTCGCGCGAGATATCGAGCCGGTCCGGATCGGGGAACTGCGCCGGGTCGCGGTTGGCCGCGCCGATGCACATCGTGATCCTTGAGCCCGGCGGCATGGCGACGCCACCGACGATCACTTCCTGCGTCGTGATCCGGTTGCCCAGCTGATTGGAGCTTTCGAAGCGCAGGAATTCCTCGACCGCCGACTTGACCATGTTCGGCTCGGTCAGGTTCGCGATCAACCGTGCCTTCTCGCCGGGCCATTCGG
>JAYTIR010000527.1:0-3690 GCA_043731765.1 Burkholderiales bacterium | reverse complement strand
CGAAGCACCGGCCCTGCTTGCCGAGCACATCGCCGCCGGTCGCTTCGTCGCTTACGACCTTGCCGAGCCGACTGCCGGTCAAATTGCTTTGGAGAATGTATCTTGAGCCAACCTGCCATCGCATCATCTTCCCCTTCAGGCACCGCAGGCGCGCTCATACGTCGTGCGCGACAGTGGCTCGACGCCGTGCCGTACACCGCGCTTGCCATTCCGTTGCGTCTGGCCGTGGCAACGGTCTTTTGGAATTCGGCCATGACCAAACTCGCCAATTGGGATACGGCCGTCGCGCTCTTCGTCGACGAATACAAGGTGCCCTTCATCCCGCCCGAGTTGGCCGCGTATATGGCCGTAACCGTTGAACTCACAACCCCGATATTGCTGGTCCTGGGATTGTTGACCCGCCCTGCTGCACTGGTATTGCTCGGCATGACCACCGTCATCGAGGTATTCGTCTACCCGCAAGCATGGCCGACGCACATTCAATGGGCGGCGATGCTGCTGGTGTTGCTCTGCCGCGGCCCCGGCAAGCTCTCGCTCGATCATCTGCTGTGGCGCCGGCTGGGCACCCGGCTCGGCGAGGCGTAAGGAATCGGGCAGTCGAACGACTGTGAATAGGTGCCAATCGGCCCGTTTCTCGACCGCGCAGTCGTTCACTGGAACCGTCCGCGGGCGCTGAGATCAAATTGTTTCCTGTGTTCCCTACCTGGAGCTTGACGATGAATTTCGGAAGCCGATTCGCGTTTGCGTTGCTTACTCTCTTTGCGGCGACGAGCGTGCTGGCCGCGGAAACCAAGCCATTCGACGCGGCGACATTCGCGGCGTTGCAGGCGGCCGACAAGCCCGTGTTGATCGACGTTTACGCGGACTGGTGCCCAACATGCAAACAGCAGGCGCCGATCATTGCCGAGCTGATGGCGAGCCCGGAATTCAAGGATTACACCGTGCTCAAGGTCAACTTCGATACGCAAAAGGACGTGCGCCGAACGCTGCGCGTCGCGGAGCAAAGCACTTTCATCGTCTATCGCGGCAAGCGGGAAGTGGCACGTTCGATCGGGGACACCGGAAAGGATTCCATCGCGGCGACCCTGCGCAAGGCACTGTCGTAAATCCGGTGCTGGCTCGCCCACGATGATGCCGCTTGGACCCGGAAGTTACGGCCTCGGATTTCTGGCCGGCTTGCTCTCCATCCTTTCGCCGTGCGTGTTGCCGCTGGTGCCGATCGTCGTCGGAACCGCCGTGGCGGCGCACCCTCTGGGCGCGCTGGCACTGGCCTTCGGGCTCGCCGTCTCGTTCACCGGGGTCGGGTTGTTCGTCGCCACGGTCGGGTTTACCATCGGGCTCGATGCGGAGTGGTTTCGCGGCGTCTCCTCGTTGCTGCTGATTGCCTTTGGCGTCGTGCTGCTGAGCGGCTCGCTGCAGCAGCGCTTCGCAGTGGCAACGGCATCGCTCGGCGCCTTGGGTGATCAATGGTTGCACCGGATACGACTCGAGGGGCTGGGCGGACAGCTGATTGTCGGCCTGCTGCTCGGTCTGGTGTGGGCGCCTTGTGTCGGGCCGACCCTCGGCGCAGCCACGTTACTGGCTAGTCAGGGAAACAGTCTTGGTCAGGCAGCGCTCGTCATGACGCTATTCGGAATCGGCGCCGCATTGCCTTTGGCCGTAATTGGCTCGGCTTCGCGCCGGCTCTTCGCGGGTGCCCGGGGAGACCTGCTCCGCGTCGGAACCTATGGCAAATACGCTCTAGGCGCATTGATGGCCGTGCTTGGGTTGCTCATGCTGACCGGCTGGGATCGCTCTCTCGAAAGCTACCTGGTGGACGTCTCTCCCGCCTGGCTCACCGACCTTACGACACGATTCTGATACTCGCCCCGGTCGCTCGGACCAACTTATTTTCAAGGAGATCGCCATGTCACGCCTGCTTCCCCGTCAACTCGCTCCCGATCTCAGCGTGGCCACGCTGGCCGGCTCGACTTGGAGTCTGGAAACCGCCGCGCCGCAACGGTTTTCCCTCATCGTGTTCTACCGCGGATTGCACTGTCCCATCTGCGCGACCTACGTTGCCGAGCTCGACAAATCGGTTCCGGAACTTGCAACGCGCGGCGTCGAGACCATTGCGATCAGCTGCGATACGGAAGCGCGCGCACGCGAAGCCCAGACCAAATGGGGCCTGTCGCAGCTGACGCTCGGACACTCCCTGACGATCGGAACGGCGCGCAGCTGGGGACTGTACATCTCGAACGGACGCGGAAAAACTTCGGCCGGCGTCGAGGAACCGGCTCTGTTCAGCGAGCCTGGCATTTTCCTGGTGCGGCCCGACCGGACGCTGTATTGGGTATCCGTCCAATCGATGCCGTTCGCACGACCGCATTTCCGAGAGATTCTCGCCGCACTCGACTTCGTCATCGCGAAGGACTATCCGGCGCGCGGCGAAGCGTAAGCCTCGATGCGCGGCCAAATTCTGTCCCGCATTCGCGTGCCAACGAATATCGTGCGCGCCCCATCGCGACACCGCATTCCAAAGTACTCCACGGTAGTACAGCGAACCTGGTGCGTGCACACGTTTTGCACACGCCGCTGCGCAACCGATGGATGTTGAGCGTGAATCGCACCGATCCATCATCGGGGCCACGCATAATCGATGCGACAAGTTGGTCATCCGCTTGAGGTCTTCGCCGCCCGGTCGGTCCAATCAACCGTTGGAGCCCCCGATTGGCCGGCGAACGCGGACATTCCCCTCACGCACTATCCTGTGCCCGATATTGCGTAGCACAGCGCATTGCCTGCGCGTCGGATCGAGCGGCATGGTGGCCATTTTGCCGTAACGGGCATTGCGAATCGAGCGGCCGAAGGACAAAATAACCAAGCGCACAAAACCGGCAAGCCCTGAATGGTCGCATAGCCGCCTCAATTGGCGGGACGTGCGAGAACAGTGGGATCGAATTTCCAGGTCGATTCCGCACGCAAGGGAGGCGCAGACTCATGAAAGTACGTTTCTGGGGAACGAGGGGGTCGATCGCCACGCCCGGGCCGGGCACGAACCACTTCGGCGGCAATACCTCCTGCGTCGAGCTCACGACTGCCAACGGCGACCTGCTGATTTTTGACTGCGGCACCGGCGTGCAGCGGCTGGCTGCCGAGTTGATGGCCCAAGGCAAGAAAGCCATTGACGCGAACATTCTCCTCGGACATACGCACTGGGATCACATTCAAGGCTTTCCGTTCTTCAGCCCGGCCTTTGTCAAAGGGAACTCCGCCTCGATCTATGGTCCGGAAGGCAGCGGTGGCTCGCTGCATGAAGTGCTGGCCGGCCAGATGGAGTACCGCTACTTTCCCATCAAATTGAACCAGCTGCCGGCCGCGATCACCTACTACGACCTGACCGAGGGCATCCACACAATCGGCGGCGCACGGGTTGCGACGCAATTTCTCAATCACCCGGCCATTACGTTGGGCTACCGAGTCGAAGCCGACGGCGTGGCGGTGGTGTACCTGGTAGACCACGAGCCGTTCTCCGATGAGCTCTGGCGTGCCGGTGCCGAGCCGGGCCGCGTCGAGTCCATCCTGCACGAGGGGGACCGCCGGCACGCCCTATTCATGGCCGATGCCGATCTCGTGATCCACGACGCCCAGTACACGCCCGAGGAGTACGCCTCAAAGAAAACCTGGGGACACAGCCCGTACGACTACGTG
>JAYTIR010000526.1:0-1845 GCA_043731765.1 Burkholderiales bacterium | reverse complement strand
TCGTCGGCGACAACACCAGTCGCAAAACTCGCAGCGAGCGCGCCAAGAACGATCAATGCACATCGCATCCTCATTTGCGTCATCCGCCCTCATTCTGACCGTTGGCAGGCATCGACCTTCGCGATCCATGCCGCCTGGTCCCGCTCCGGTAAAAATGAGGCGGCGAACGAATTGCGCGCAAGGGTCGCGAGGTCGTCTCGGGTCAGCCCCAGCGCCCTTTGCGCGGCCACATAGTTGTCGACGATGTAACCGCCGAAATAGGCGGGGTCGTCCGAATTGATCGTGACGCGCAGACCGCGATCCAGCAGGCGCTTCAGGTTGTGTTGCTCCATGCGCGGGAACACGCCGAGCTTGACATTCGACAACGGACACACGGTGAGCGGGATGCGTTCCGCGACCAGCCGGCGGCACAATTCATCGTCGCTTTCGCAGCGAACGCCGTGGTCGATGCGCTCGACGCGCAGCAGGTCCAGCGCTTCCCGGATGTACGCGGGTGGACCCTCCTCTCCCGCGTGCGCCACCGCGCGGAAACCAGCGTCGCGCGCAACGCGAAAAACGTCCGTGAATTTCGATGGCGGATGCCCGACCTCGGAGGAGTCGAGACCGACTCCATGGATCGCCGACTTGTAGGGCATCGCTTCATGCAGCGTGCGCATGGCATCGTCTGCGCTCAGATGGCGCAGAAAGCACAGGATGAGCCGGCTGGTGAGACCGAATTCGCGTTCGCCCTGCGCCAACGCGCGGGTAATGCCCGCCATCATGGTGCCGAACGGAATTCCGCGCTGGGTATGCGTTTGCGGGTCGAAGAATATCTCCGCGTGCACGACGCCATCGGCATGCGCGCGCGCAAGGTACGCAATGGTCATGGCGTAAAAGTCGTCCTCTTCACGCAGGACGTCGGCGCCCGCGTAGTAGATGTCGAGGAATGACTGGAGATTGTGAAAATCATAAGCGCGCCGCAGCGCTTCGACCGTTGGGTAGGGCACCACCACCTTGTGCTTGGCGGCCAGCGCGAACACCAATTCGGGCTCGAGAGAGCCCTCGATGTGGATGTGAAGTTCCGCCTTGGGCAGGCCGCGGATGAAGTTGGCGTCCGCGGTCGCGTCGGGAGAGGTAGCCATCGGCCGGAAGTTCAGCCTGCCTCGAACAATGTACCGACGAAGGGCAGAAAGTCACCCGCTTCAACGCATCCACGGACGGCGGCCAGATCCGGCGCAAACGCCCGGTCGCGGTCCCAGAATTTCGCCTGAGCGCGAATCAGCGTGAACGCTTCGGACAACTTCGGCGACGTCTTGAGCGGCGCGCGGAACTCGATACCCTGCGCGGCCGCCAGCAACTCGATTGCCACGATTGCAGCCGTATTGCCCGCCATCGGCGTCAACCGCCGCGCCGCGAACGTCGCCATGCTGACATGGTCCTCCTGGTTGGCGGAAGTGGGGAGCGAATCGACCGAGGCGGGATGCGCGAGCGATTTGTTCTCCGAGGCGAGGGCCGCTGCAGTGACCTGCGCAATCATGAAACCGGAATTGACGCCGCCGTCCTTGACGAGGAAAGGCGGCAGCTCCGAGAGATTGGTGTCCATCAGCAACGCAATGCGGCGCTCGGAGATTGCACCCGTTTCCGCAAGTACCAATGCCAGATTGTCGGCGGCAAACGCTACGGGCTCGGCGTGGAAATTTCCACCGGACAGAATTTCGTTGGCGTCCGCGAACACCAGCGGGTTGTCGGAAACGGCATTCGCTTCGGTGAGCAACACGCCGGCCACGTGCCGCCACTGGTCGAGACACGCGCCCATCACCTGGGGCTGGCAGCGCAGGCTGTAAGGATCCTGCACGCGGCTGCAGT
>JAYTIR010000525.1:0-3872 GCA_043731765.1 Burkholderiales bacterium | reverse complement strand
GATATGCTTCGAAAAAATTTCCATGCCGAGGGAATCGGGAAGGAAGGAGGACTTGCGGTACAGGCTTCCCCCCGACACCGCTTGCACAAAGCAGCCGATGAGATCGGCCGCTTCGGGCGCTTCGAACAACACCGGGCATTCGAGCGTTCCCAACTGCCGCGCGTTCAGCCGCCGTGCCGTGCGTTCGCCGGCGATGCGGCCGACCGTGTCCGCGGACAGCAGTTCGTCCGGAGCGCGTGCGGCGGTGTACCAGTAATCGCGCTGCATCGCGCCGTGGTCGTCACCGATGACCGAACAGTCGATGTGGTGGCGTGAACTGCGATAGCCGCCGGAGAAACCCAGCGAATTGGCGTAGACGAATTCCGATTCGCCGCGCGCGACGGTCGCGCCTTCGCTGTTGGTGATCCGCCGGTCGACGCGCAGCGCTGCCGCTTCGGTTTCGCGGCCCAACTCGATCGCGCGATCTACGGCCAAGTCCCACGGATGGTAGAGATCGAGGTCCGGCCAGACGGTCGCAAGACGCGCCGGATCGGCGAGTCCCGCAGCGTCGTCCTCCGCGGTGTATCGGGCAATCGCGAGCGCCTTGTCGACGGTTGCGCGGATCGACGCGTCCGAGAAATCGGCGGTGCTGGCGTTACCGCGCCGCTTGCCCACGAACACGGTCACGCCAATGCCCTTGTCCCGGTTGTAGGCAATGGTCTCGACTTCGCCCTTGCGCACGGTGACGCTTTGGCCGACCGCTTGCGAGACCTCGGTTTCGGCCGCCGAAGCTCCACCGACTTTGGCCGCCGCCAGAATGGCCGCGGAGACGCGTTCGAGTTCGGCGGTGGCGACAGGAAAATGGCCGCCGACTGCGACGCCGCGTAGCGCCGGGGGCGCAGGCTGCTTGTGGCCAACGTTGAGTGACACGGACATGGACGGGCTTCGTTGAGCGGCGCATCGCGGTGGAGATACCGGGTACGCTACCCGCGCGGCCTTGGAGGAATCGGTCGGTTATGATAGCAAACGCCCTGCTTTTGGCGCCTTTCCTGAGCATCCCGACCGACCGAATGAACTCCCGACCCGACGAGCAGCACGACGCGACCCCCCAGGCCAACGCGACGCCGTCGAAAACCCGCCGCAAGCACGCCATGCATTCGCTGCAGGACCTGGGCGAGGCATTGGTCGCGCTCGACCCGCGGCGGTTGAAGGAGCTGGACCTGCCCGAGCGGCTCGTGGACGCGGTCGTGCAGGCGCGCGGCATTCGCGCGCACGAGGGACGCCGCCGCCAGATCCAGTACATCGGCAAGCTGATGCGCACCATCGACCCCGCGCCCGTGCAGGCGGCGCTCGAAAACTGGGCCAAGGGTCCCAAGGAGGAAAATGCGCGCTTCGCCGTCGTGGAACGCTGGCGGGACCGGCTGCTGGTCGAGCCGGCTGCGTTGAACGAATTCGTCGGCGCGTATCCGCAGGCCGACCGTCGCCACCTCGAATCGCTTGTCAACGATGCAAACCTGGAACGCGCACGCGGCGGTCCGCCGCACCGTTATCGTGAATTGTTCCGGCAACTGAAAGCCGCCGTCGCGATCGAGGGATGAACTCCGATGCCTGACGCCCTGACCATCGGCCTCGTTTCAATTTCCGACCGTGCCTCGGCCGGCATCTATGAAGACAAGGGGCTGCCCGGACTCACCGAGTGGCTGACGTCCGCGCTGAAGTCACCATGGACCCCGCTCACCCGGCTCATCCCCGACGAGCAGGCTGCCATCGAGCGCACGCTGGTCGAACTGGTCGACATTCAAGGCTGCAACCTGGTGTTCACCACGGGCGGGACGGGGCCGGCACCGCGCGACGTCACACCCGAAGCCACACTCGCCGTCGCGCACAAGGTGATGCCCGGTTTCGGCGAGCAGATGCGCCAGGTAAGCTTGAAATACGTGCCCACGGCGATCCTGTCGCGGCAGGTCGGCGTGATTCGCGGCCGCGCGCTCATTCTCAATCTTCCCGGCCAGCCCAAGGCGATCAAGGAAACGCTCGACGGCGTATTCCCCGCCGTTCCCTATTGCATCGACTTGATCGGCGGTCCGTACATCGAAACGCACGACGACGTGTGCAAGGTGTTCCGGCCCAAGAGCGCCCTGCGTCCGCAAGCCTGACGGATCCTTGAGCGCCGCAGGGCCGTCCCAAGGCGCGAATAGCTCCCCCTCAGGGGGCAGCGCAGCCGCGAACGCGGCAAGCGTGGGGGTCCATTACTCCTCCATCAGCAACTCCGTGCGGGCCGCGGGCTCCTGTCGATAGAAGCGCGCGAATTGCTGATACACCGCGACGTATTCGTGGCGCAACAGTGACGGGTCCACGAAAAAAACCTCCGACAGGACCGCGAAGAATTCGGCCGGGCTCTCGGCCGCATAGGGATCGATTGCGGTGCGGTCGCCGCGCGAAACGCGCATCTGGAAATGCTCGTAGGCCGCCAACATCGTTTTCTTCCAGACGTGCGGCGGCATTTCCGCGGGCAGCGGCGGACAGCCGTTCGCGATACCGTTGCGCATGTCGAGCTTGTGCGCGAATTCGTGGATCGCGAGATTCATTCCGGCCGTCGTCCAGTCGGAGCTCGCTTCGACGTCGGCCCACGACAGGACCACCGGACCTCCCTCTATCGCCTCGCCGGCCATCGGATCCTCATTGCGATGCACGACGCCGGCCTCGTCTTCCCACTCCCAACCGGGGACGAATTCGTCCGGATAGATGATGACGTTCTGCCACCCGTCGTAGAACGCGATGTCGTGGTTGAGGATCAGCACGCAGGCCTGAAGCGCGATCACCGTCCGCTGCCGCGGCGTCACGCGGTGGCCGCGCGCGCCGATGATGTTCTTGGCGTCCAGGAACAGCACGACCTTTTCGCGCAGGCGCGCGACTTCCTGGTCGGTATAGATCGCGAGGAACGGCAGCGACTCCAGCGAATCCCGCCACAGCGCCTCAGGAATCGCCTGCGATTTCAGGACGCGTCGTTGCCGCCAGCGCCGGAGGGTCGCAAACATGGGATTGGCGCGGCGCTACTTTGCCTCGGGCGGAGTCTCGTCGACGTCCAGCAACAGCGATTGGGACAGCACGGATTGCGATTCTGCCTCCGGCAATGATTCCACCTTGCGCAATTCCCGCACGATGGCGCGACTGCGCACGCCGGTCTCGTCCAACGTCCTGCTTGCCTGGTCGAGCTTGTCCTTCGTCTTGGCGATGACGTCGCCGAACTTCGCGAACTCCGTCTTGACCGCGCCCAGCACTTTCCAGACTTCGCTCGAACGCTGCTCGATGGCGAGTGTGCGAAAGCCCATTTGCAGACTGTTGAGCAGCGCCAGAAAATTGGTGGGACCGGTCAGCGTGACGCGAAATTCCCGCTGCAGCATCTCGGCGAAACCGGGGCGCGCCATCATTTCCGCGTAGAGCCCTTCCGTCGGCACGAACAGGATCGCGAAATCGGTGGTGAACGGCGGCGAGACGTAGGACTCGTGGATCATCCTGGCTTGGACACGCAGAAACTCGGCGAGTGCCTTGCGTGCCATGTCCGCTGCGGGCGCGTCGGCGCGTTCCAGCGCGTCCTGGAGCTTTTGCCACTCTTCGAGCGGAAACTTGGCGTCCACCGGCAGCCAGCACGGCTGACCGTCATCGCCCCGTCCGGGAAGGCGGATCGCGAATTCCACCCGCTTGTTGCTGTTGGGAACGGTCTCGACGTTGGTGCCATATTGCTGCGGCGTCAGCACTTCCGCCAGCAAGGCCGCGAGCTGGACTTCGCCCCACATGCCGCGCGTCTTCACATTCGAGAGCACGCGCTTCAGGTCGCCGACGCCCACCGCCAGGGTCTGCATCTCGCCCAATCCCCGGTGCACCTGTTCCAG
>JAYTIR010000524.1:0-4393 GCA_043731765.1 Burkholderiales bacterium | reverse complement strand
GCTGCATCGAGTACCGCAAGGGCGTCGAGAAATTGCGCCTCGAGAATGCGCGCTTCGCGTTCGCGCGCGAAGATTGCGCCGAACAGCGCGTAGAGACGCGGGTTGTCGATCGGATCGAGCGGATGCGTGACGATCACATGCGGCACGAACTCGCGCGCTGCATCTACATCCTCGCGGCGATTTTCGTCGATGTTGACGACCAAGTGCGTTGGCGCCTGCTTGCGCAGCCGTGCGAGGTCGGCATCCTTGGTCCCGCCCACTTTCGCGACTGCCTTCACGCGATCGCGCGGATGGACGCAGAAGCCGGTCCGCGCGACCACATGGTCACCGAGTCCCATGGCAAACAGGAGCTCGGTCAGACTCGGGACGAGGCAGGCGATGCGCGGTTTTTCGTCCGCGCGAGGATGCACGGTCCCGGCCCAGTCCGTGGAGGCGGCGTGCGTCAAGAAGGCTGCCGCGGCTTGCGTCCGGCGTGCGCAAAGGCAAAATCGTAGAACGGGCGTGGCAGGAGCTTCAGCAACCGGCCGACCCAGGCCATTTGCCACGGCAACACGTAGAACCGCCGCCGGCGCTTGATGGCGCGTGCGATGAGGCGCGCCGCCTTGTCGGGCGCGAGCAGGAACGGCATCGCGTAAGGATTGTGCGCGGTCATCGGCGTGGCGACGAAGCCGGGGCAGATCGTCACCACCGCAACACCGCTGCCATGGAGTTCAACGCGCAGGCTTTCGAGATAGGTAATCACCGCGGACTTCGATGCCGAATAGGCGCCGGAACCGGGCAGGCCGCGAAAGCCGGCCACGCTGGCCACGCCCACCAACGCGCCGTGGCGCGCTCCCGTCATCGCAGCCAGAAACGGCTGGAACGTCTGCACGAGGCCCAGCACGTTGGTGTCGAACACGGCCTTGAATACGGACGAATCGCCGGGAACGCTGGTCAGCACGCCGCGCGAAATGCCCGCGTTGCCGATCACGATGTCGGGGACGCCGAAACGCGCGATGAAATCGGCTCCGGCACGCGAAAGCGCGGCGGCATCGCGCACGTCGCCCGCGTACGTGACGACCGTTGCGGGCGCAAGCGCAACGGCAACCCGTGTGAGTTCGGCCTCGCGCCGCGCGAATAGTCCGAGCGTTGCGCCCTTGTCCGCGTAGTAACGGGCCAGGGCTTCGCCAATCCCGGACGAAGCGCCCGTGAGAAAGACTTTCACTCCGGCGTCATGCAGGACAGGACGTCGCGGTCAGGACTTCGGCCGCTCCGCGCGGGCCTTGGCGACCAATTCGTTCATCACCGCCGGCGTGGCCGCATGCGTGCCCGCCCGCGCAGGACTTGTGACGAACTTGCCGTCGATGATGACGGTCGGCACTTCCTGGATGTTGTACGCCTGCGCCAGTTGCGTGGCGCGATTTACCCGGCCCGATATCGTGAACGAGTTGAAGAGGTCCTCGACCTTCTTGCGATCGAGGCCCTTGGTGGCCGCCCAGTCGAAGAACTTGTCCGAATCCCAAAGTGCCAGGCCCTTGCCGTGGATCGCAATGAAAACTTCGGGCGACAGCCTCGCATCCTCCCCCATCGCTTCCAGCGTGTAAAAAATCTTGGCCAGATTCACCCAACGGGGCTGGAAGTTGACCGGAATGCGGCGGAAGGACACATCCGCAGGGATCGTCTTCAGCCACTCCTGGACGGTAGGCTCGAATTCCCCGCAATGCGGACATCCATATGAAAAGAATTCGATAACTTCGATTTTTTTTCCGGTGTCGACGGGGACGGGCTTGATTCGCAGATATTGGCGGCCTTCGACCGCACCGCCCTGCGCCCATGCCGTGGGTGCCGCGGAAACAACCACCAGCAATCCGGCCAGCAGGGCCAACGGGATACCCCTGATGGCGCGGCCCCCGATTCGTGCAAATTCGATGCTCATGCATGCTCCCGTGATTCGCGCTCGATGTGGAAACATCGGGCGCACGACAATTGAATGTGACTAAACGTCCGTTGGTCTGCTTCGGCCGACGTTGAGTTCCCTTAGTCGGCCCTGCGTGGACCGTGAATATCAGAATTTGATCACCGCGACATCGAAGCCTTTCCTGGCCAGATCGGTCTTGATCCGTTTGAGTTCATCGGTGTTGTCGTACGGGCCGAGGCGCACGCGATAGCGAATGCCCTTGTCCGGCAGCGTGCCCTGCTGCACGGCAGCCTCCCACCCGGAAAGGGCGAGTTGCGCCTTCAGGTTCTCCGCGTCGGATTCCGTTGCGAAAGACCCTGCCTGCAGCCAGTAGCGCTCCCCCACCTTGGCGGCTTTGGCCGCAGGCTCGGCCGCGGCTGCTTTGGAAGGCGCGCGCTCGGCATCGCGATCCTTGGCCTGATCGACGACCGTACGGTCCGGCAGCACCTTGCGTTCCACCTGGACCTTGGGCTCCTCTCCGCCGGGCAGGATCTTGTAGAAATCGAATCGCGGCTTGTCGGTTGCGGGCGCCTCGGCCTTGGCCGTTTTGCCGGGATCGCGCACCGGTTCGCGTACATCCTTTGCCGCCTGCGCCGCATAGGGCGAATTCACCTTGGCGACGTAGTACGCAACACCTGCGGCGAGGCCCAGGCCCAATACCAGCCCGATGAATACGCCGAGCAGCGTGCCGCCGCGGCCGTTGCCGCGCGACGCCCGCACGCGGTGCGCCGGTACGGTGATACGCGAAGTGCTGTTGCGGGTCATGGTCGCCGTTAACTATTGATCGACGCATTACATTTGAGTAGGAGCCGAAATCCCCAGCACCGCCAAGCCGTTTTTCAGAACCTGCCCGGTTGCCACGGCAAGGGCCAATCGCGCACGCTTCAATTTCTCGTCGTCGACCAGGAATCGCTCCGCATTATAGTAACTGTGGAATTCCTGGGCCAAATCCTTGAGGTAAAACGTCACTTGGTGCGGTGCGGAATCGCGCGCCGCGGCCGCCAATTCGCCGGGGAAATCGGCAATGCGGCGCAGCAGCGTCTGCTCATACGCGCTGATCAACGGCGACGTATCCGCGTCCGCGAGGGCCGCCGCAGCCGCTTCCGGCGCCATGCCCGCCTGCCGCAATACCGAACATACCCGCGCGTGCGCATACTGGAGGTAGTACACGGGATTTTCGTCCGACCGGGTACACGCCAGGTCAATATCGAACACGAATTCACTGTCGGCCTTGCGCGACACCAGGAAAAATCGCACGGCGTCGCGGCCGGCCTCGTCGATCAGGTCCCGGATCGACACGGAGTTGCCGGCGCGCTTGGAAAGCTTCACTTCCTCCCCGCCGCGCATCACGGTCACCATCTTGTGCAGGACGTATTCGGGATAGCCGGGAGGAATGCCGAGCCCCATCGCCTGCAGGCCCGCGCGCACGCGAGTGACGGTGCTGTGATGATCCCCGCCCTGGACATTGACGACTCTGCCGAATCCGCGCTCCCATTTCGTGACGTGATACGCCACGTCCGGCACGAAATACGTGTAGCCGCCATCGGACTTGCGCATCACGCGGTCCTTGTCGTCGCCGTAGTCGGTAGTCTTGAGCCACAACGCGCCTTCGCTTTCGTACGTCTTGCCCGAGGCAGAGAGGCGCGCGACGGTCGCGTCAACCTTGCCGTCGGTGTACAGCGAACTCTCGAGGTAATAGTGGTCGAAGGTCACACCCAGCGCCCTCAGGTCCTGGTCCTGTTCAAGGCGCAATTCCGCGACCGCGAAGCGGCGAATCGCCTCGATGTCGGACAGGTCGTGGCCGACCTCCGCCAAAAAACGCTGCGCCAGTTCCCGGATGTACTCGCCGTGATACCCATCCTCGGGGAAGGCGATTTTCTCGCCCAGCAGTTCCTGCGCGCGGGTGCGCACGGAGATCGCGAGATTCTGGATCTGCTGGCCGCCATCGTTGTAATAGAACTCGCGCGTGACCGAATAGCCCTGGGACTCGAGCAGAGACGCGATGGCGTCACCCAGCGCTGCCTGCCGGCCATGGCCGACGTGGAGTGGCCCGGTCGGATTTGCCGAAACGAATTCGACCATGACACGCTCGCCGGCGTGGGCAAGCGTGTTTCCGAATGCGTCGCGTTCCGAGAGCACCCGCGCGACGATTGCCTGCCGCGCGGCCGCCGTGACAAAGAGGTTGATGAATCCGGCTCCCGCGATTTCGGCGCGATCGATGAGCTTCGACGCCGGCAACGCGGCGACCAGTGCTTGCGCAAGCTCGCGTGGATTGCGTTGCGCCCGCTTCGCCAACGCCAATGCGATGTTCGACGCATAGTCCCCGTGGCTCGCCTGCTTCGGCCGGTCGAGGCCGATGGGCGTATCCGCGTGGTCGGGCACGACGGAGCGCACGGCGTCCTTGATGACGAGTTCGAGGTTCTGCTTGAGGTCGTTCATGGCTTGCGTCGCAGGGCA
>JAYTIR010000523.1:0-2483 GCA_043731765.1 Burkholderiales bacterium | reverse complement strand
AAGAAGCGAGTAGAAGGAGTCCGCATCGGGGATCGCGGCGACATTGCCGAGTCCCCACATCATCAACTGGTTGGCCTCGGCCATGTGGTTCAGTTCCGGCCATGTGTTCTTGATGAATGTGCTCCGGATTCCGATCGCATCCATGTTGCGTTTCCACAGTTCGTCGCTCGCGCGTGCCGCGGCCCCGGTCGTCGACGCCAGCACCAGCGTCAGCGGCTTTCCGCCGGGTGTTTCGCGATAGCCGTCACCGTCCCGATCCTTGTACCCGAACTTGTCGAGGAGCGCCCGCGCCGCAACGGGATCGTGCTCGTCCACGGCCGGAATCGCCGGGTCGTAGCCGGTGATTCCCGGAGGCGGCGGTTGAGCTGCCGGCACCGCTTGACCATTGCGCAACGTCGTGATGTTGGTCGCGCGGTCGTAGCCCAGCGCAATCGCGCGACGCAACGCAATTTTCTCGGGCGTGTAACCGCCGACGACAGCATCGTCCATGTTGAAAAAGGTGTACGCCAGTGCCGGTTCCATTTGGCGGTGCAGCGTGATGCCTCGCCGCGCGTACTCGGGTTTCAGCGCGTTTCCCGCAAGCACGAGGCCGGCGACGCTGGACGGCAACTCCTGGTAGTCGAATTTGCCGGTGTCGAACAGGAGCAGGCGTGGCTGCGCCTCTTCGATGATGTTGATTTCGACGCGTCCGACCAGCGGCAGTCGCTTGCCCGCAAGGCCCCTGGCGATCGCGGCGTCGCCCGGCTCGCTTCCCGCGGCCGGCGCCGGATACAACTCGTTGCGGTAACCAGGGTTCGCTTCGAGGACGATCTTCTGGCCGCGCGTCCATTCCTTCAGTCGGTAAGCGCCGGTACCCACCGGATGCTCCATCACCCGATGCGATTCATCCTGGTAGGCGAGGACGACCTCGCGCGCAACCGCGGCAAGAGGTACCGAGGTGAGCCAGTGCCGGAACAGATAGTAAGGTTTCCGAAAACTGATCCGCAGCGTGTAGCGATCAAGGACCCGCAGACCCTCGATCCCCGCGTTGTAGTCGAATTTGCCCGTGCGCCGAGCGTTGGCGAGCACGTCGTCCAGGCCCGCAAGCTCATGCTCGAAGATGCTCAGCGATGTCGAGCGCACGCGCGGATCGAAGATGCGCTTGATGCTGTAAACGTAGTCCTCGGCAGTCAGCTCGCGAGGCTTGCCCTTGAACGCGGGATCGTCCGCGAAAAAAATGCCCGGCTGCACCTTGATCGTGAACGTGCGCCCGCCGTCGGTGATTTCCGGCATTCCGGTTGCCGTATTCGGAACGATACGCGGCGGACGCGCGAAATAGTCGTAGGTATACAGCGCATCGAAGATCGAATCGCAGACCATGAACGAATAGTTGTCGTTGATGGCCTGCGGGTCGAATCCGGTTTCCGCCGTGTCGAATGCCACGCGCAGCGTCTTGTCCGGTTCGGCCGCCGGCGACGGGAACGCTGAAAGAAGCGCAAGCACGGTGACGAAGGCCAGTGCAATGACGGTTCCCGTGCGCATGCATCCTCCAAGGCCCTGCTGCACCTTCGAACGGGGCTTTGGCGCGGCGATTATTGTGCGGCTCAGTGTCGTCGACTTGCGCCCTGGAAGGCCAATATCCCCGCTCCGGCGAGCATCAACGCCAGCAGCGCCAGTCCCCACTCCGACACCGTCGGAACTGCCACCGACGCCGCTGGCGGCGCCAGGCCTAGCGTTGCCTGGAACGTGAGCGGTGGCGCAGTAAACATCAGTGTGCCCGCCGTGGTAGCTACGCTGCTCCTGACGTCCAATGCGCCCGTCGTAGGCCCGATCGACGTGACCAGCCCGTAGGTCGCGGCCGCGGGGGTGTCGACATCCAGCCAGTCAGGCAATCCGGCCCCGCAGGTACCATTCTCGAAGCCCCAGACTTGGCCCACTTGATTGTCGAACATCAGGTTTGGTCCCGTGGTGGTTGCGGAGCCGACGCCTGCGATATTGATGGTAACGCTCGTCAAGTTGATACAAGGATCGCCCCCTCCGTTCACTGTGATGTTAAGCGTGTCGGCGGTCCCGGTAACCGTGGTTTGGGCACCGGTAAACACCGTTGCGCCCAAGGTCCCGGATGCCGGTCCGCTAAACACATAGGTGATCGGTGCTCCGATCGCGGCCGGCACCGCAAGACACAGGGGAACAACAACGCTGGCTATTCCTCTCCAGAACCGACTACGGAGTCCAAAATTACAATTCATAAACTCTCCATCTCTTTTTTTTCGCGTTAATTCGCGGGCGATCCTGTACCACGACGAGGCAAGTGTACCCCAGCAGAGCCGGGAACTCGCTTATGTGGGCACGGGGGGAAAACGGACAGGTATTTCAATCAGACGAGGCTCTTTATTGGGGGTTCGGTCGTGCGCGAACACGTCGCGGCCGAACGTGGTGCCCGTGACGTCGGAGGACTGGAACTTCGGCCCGTCAGGTGTGCAACCCGCGAGCGAGGCGCAGAC
>JAYTIR010000522.1:0-3780 GCA_043731765.1 Burkholderiales bacterium | reverse complement strand
GAGTTGCTGGGCCGCGACTATCGCTGGAAAACGGAGGCGTACCTGGGCGGCCCGCTCAACGACGGCGTGCTGCGTGGCGACCTCATCCTCAAAGGTTATGGGGACCCGAAGATCACGATCGAACAGTGGCAATCGTTCATGGCCGCGTTGCGCGCGAAGGGTCTCGATCGCGTGGCCGGCGACCTGGCCCTGGACCGGACATGGTTCAAGCCCGCGGTGCACGACCCCGCGAAATTCGACAAGGAGCCCTTGAAGCCGTACAACGTCGGGCCCGACGCGCTGCTCGTCAGCTTCAAGTCCGTGCGCTTCGTGTTCGCGCCCAACGCGGCGGGCGATGCCGTGGAGATGCGCGCGGAGCCGAACATGGCGGAAGTCACTCTCGGCGCGCCGCCAGGAATTGCCGCGGGCGATTGCACCGACTGGCGCGACGCACTGGGCAGCAGGTTCGTCAACCACAGCGCCACCGCCTCGGCGGCGTTCGCGGGACACTACGCGCAGTCCTGCGGCGAGCGCGACTGGTATGTCGCACTTCTTGACCACCCCCACTACGTGCATGGTATGTTCACCACGTATTTCCGTGATGCCGGCGGACAATTCGATGGCGGTTTGAAGGATGTGCGCGCGCCGCGCGGCGTGCCGCCGTTCGTGACGCTGGAGTCGCCGCCGCTCTACGACATCGTGCGCGACGTCAACAAGTTGTCGAACAACGTGATGGCACGGCAGATCTTTCTCACGCTTGCGACGACGCGCCACCCGCCACCGGCAACGCCTGCGCTTGCCGCCGATGTCGTGCAGCGGTTCCTGAAGGAGCGGAAAATTTCGATGCCGGGGTTGGTGCTCGAGAACGGCTCGGGGCTGTCACGCAACGAGCGCGTCACCACGGGCGGCCTTGCGCAGTTGCTCGCTGCCGTCGATCGCAGTCCCGCGCGCGAAGAGTTCGCGAGCTCGCTCGCCGTCGCCGCGACCGACGGTACCGTCCAGAAGCGCTTTCAGAACGGCACGGTCGCCGGCCAGGCGCTGCTCAAGACCGGAACACTGGAAGGTGTCCGGGCGCTCGCCGGCTATGTAATCGACGCGCAGGGCCGGCGCTTCATTGTCGTTGCCATCATCAACCACCCTCACGCCACGCGCGGCCAGGCCGCGCTGGACGCGCTCGTGCAATGGGTTTATCACAGCGCAGGTGTCTGGGACCCGAAGGCACAACGATGAGCGCCGAAGGGCCGCCCCAGGCGCGAATGGCGCCCCCATTGGGGGCAGCGAACGAAGTGAGCGTGGGGGTCGTTTAATCACACGCCCGGAATCGGTTTGCTGTCCTTGAACAGCAGATAGCCGCGCACGACGCGGTAGATCACCCAGATCGCCGTCACGAACCAGATGCCGAAGGCAATCGGGATGCCGATCAGGATCAGCCCGAGTGTGATCAGGATAAGACCACCGATCACGCACCACAGGAACGACCACCAGAACGTGCGGATGAGCCACGTGAAATGGGATGCCACCCAAGTGGTGCGCGCCTCGTCGCGCTTCACGTAGCAAACGATGACGCCGATGATGCCGAGGATCGTCAGCAGCGGAAAGGGCGAGAGGAATCCCCGGCCGGCGATTTCCAGGACGGCCCCTATGGCGAACAGCGCATAGGCAAGGAGGCCCGCACTGACCGGCGCCGTCGGACTGGCGGAAGCGGACTGCGGTGGGGGAAAGTCGGCCATCGCTCAAATCTCCTCGATGCGTGCTGCGCCGTGCGTCGGCGCCCGTGCCGCGAAAGATGGGGTCGGCGGCGGCTCCCGTCAATAGTCGAAAGAGGTCATGGCCCGGCAATTATGACTCAGGAGGCCTGCCGTCGCGTACCGCTCTGGTGGGAATATCGCCCGTGGTGGCTATAATGAGAAGGACAAGCGATCCCGGACCCAGGATCCCGTTGTCCCGAATTTCCATTGCCAATGACCTGGAGGCACCCATGACCATCGAACAAACCCGCGATCAAATCGTCGATCAATTTTCGACCGTGCTGTCGGAAGCCGAAAGCCTGCTCACCAAGGCAACGCGCGAGACCGGCGAGAAGGCCCGCGACCTGCGCTCGCAGGCCGAGGCGCGCCTGCTGTCCGCAAAACTGAAACTGCAAGAGCTGCAAGGTGAGGCCGTCGACCGCGCCAAGGATGCCGCGCGCGCGACCGATACCTACGTCCACGACAATCCCTGGCAGGCGATCGGAATCGCCGCCGCGGTCGGCTTCGTTGCCGGCCTGCTGATGAATCGGCGCTGACGCGGTCGGCAGGACCTGCAAGTGATGGGCGACAGCGGCAGCGAACAGGCACCCGCGCGGGACCTCCGCGGCGCCTCGGCGCGCCTCGGGGCGTCGTTGCTGGGCCTGGCGCGCACGCGCCTCGAACTCGCGTCCATCGAGTTTGCCGAAGAACGCGACCGGATCCAGCAACAGCTGACGATGCTGTTTGCCGCGCTGGGTCTTCTGCTGTTCGCGGTGCTGTTTGTCGCAACGTGGGTGGTCGTCTACTTCTGGGACACCAATCGCCTGACGGCCATCGCGAGCGTCGCGTTCGTGTTCGCGGCCACCGGCGGCGTGTTGCTTCTGTTGCGTTCGCAAGCTGCGCGTTCAGCGCCGACACCCTTTGCCGCCACCGTCGCCGAGATTGAGCGCGATCGCACGGCATTTGCGGGCGGCGCCACGGCCGAGCGAACCGCGCCATCTTCACCATGAATCGCGAAGACCTGAGCCGGCGCAAGTCGCTGCTGGTCGCGCAGTCCCACTTGCATCGGCTTCAGGCCAGCATGGCGTGGCGCGACGTGGTGGACGTTATCGCCCCGCCGCACCTCGCGCCGACGCCCGCAGGTCATGTGCGGTCGATCGCCGCAACGCTTGTCGGCATTGCCCTGCCGCTATTCGGCCTGTCGCGCCTCGGGCGCGTCATGAGGGCAGTTTCCATCGGTTTGATGGTCATGCGCGTCGTGCGCGGCTTGCGTCGCCGGCATTGAACCGGCGCAATCAGAGCCGAAGTCCCCGCATCAGCACATCGACGCGCGCCTTAACGGCAGCGTCCATGGCGATGGTCCGGCCCCATTCGCGTTGCGTTTCTCCCGGCCACTTGTGGGTCGCGTCGATGCCCATCTTGCTGCCCAGGCCCGCCACTGGCGAGGCGAAGTCCAGGTAATCGATCGGCGTGGATTCGACGATGAGCGTGTCGCGCTTCGGATCGACCCTTGTCGTCAGCGCCCAGATCACTTCGCGCCATTCACGGATATTCACGTCGTCGTCGGTGACGATGATGAATTTGGTGTACATGAACTGGCGCAAGAAGCTCCAGACGCCGAACATCACGCGCTTGGCGTGGCCGGGGTACTGCTTCTTCAGCGACACCACGGCGAGGCGATACGAGCAGCCTTCCGGCGGCAGGTAGAAGTCGGCGATTTCCGGAAATTGCTTTTGCAGCAGCGGCACGAACACCTCGTTCAGCGCCACGCCCAGCATCGACGGCTCGTCCGGCGGTTTGCCGGTGTACGTCGAGTGGTAAATCGGGTCGCGACGCAGCGTGATGCGCTTGATCGTCAGGACCGGGAAGCGTTCAACCTCGTTGTAGTAGCCGGTGTGATCGCCGAATGGACCCTCCGCCGCGGTCTCGTACCCGGTGGCGTCCGCCGAATCCGGCTCGATGAAGCCTTCCAGCACGATCTCCGCCGACGCCGGCACCTGCAGGTCGTGCGACAGGCACTTCACGATTTCCGTGCGGCCGCCGCGCAGCAATCCGGCGAACTGGTATTCGGACA
>JAYTIR010000521.1:0-2154 GCA_043731765.1 Burkholderiales bacterium | reverse complement strand
GTCGCGAGCGCGGATTCGAGTTGCCCGATGGATCTATTCGCGCGCGCGATGTCCGCGACGACGGCCGAGCGTTCGGCCTGTGCTTGCTTGAGGTCATATTCGCCGATGAGACCCCCATCGTATCGATCGCGTTGCAGGCGCAGCGCGTCGGTGCGCGCCAGCAGCGTTTCCTGCAGCACGACACGCTCCGCGTCCGCGGCGCGCAGGCGGAAATAGGCATTGGCCACATCCGACGCGACGGTGATGCGCACCGTTTCCCGGTAGTAGCGCGACGCGGCCAAGTCGTTGGATGCGGCCAGCGAGCCGCTGCGATACTTGCCCCACACGTCGACCTCGTAGGAAACATTCAACGCCACGCGGAAATCGTTGCTGATGACCTGCGTTCCGGTCGGCAGCGGCGGGGACGTCACCGACGAAATGCGCTTGCGTCCCGCGTCGACGTTGAGGTTGATGTCCGGCACCAGGTACGATTGCGCGAGCAGCACCTGCGCGCGCGCAGCCTCGATTCGCGCCAGCGCGGATTTGAGGTCGAGGTTGTCCGCCAATGCCTCGCTGACGAGCTGGTCCAGCACGGGATCGTCGAACAGCGTCCAATAGTGCTGGAGCGCCTCGTTCTCCGCGGCGGTCGCGGAACCTGGAGGCAGATCGAGTTTCCGCGGAAGCGGCTGCGTCACGGCACAACCCGCAAGCGTCGCCGCAACGAAAAGCGCAACGTAAATTTTATTCATGGCTGTCTCCCGCCACGCGCGGTGGATGGCCGGGTGTGTGCACCGGCGGATGTTTCGACGCCGTGCGGGCGTGCTCCACTTCGGTCATCAGTTCCGCCTTGCTGCGGGATTCTTTCACTCGAAGATCCGTTATCAGGCGGAAGAACAGCGGCACGAAGAAGATCGCGAGGAAAGTCGCTGCGATCATGCCGCCCATGACGCCCGTGCCGGTCGAGTGTCGCGCGCCGGCGCCCGCGCCCGTCGAGATTGCGAGCGGCAGCACGCCCAGGATGAACGCGAGCGACGTCATCAGAATCGGGCGGAAGCGCAAGCGCGCCCCTTCGATCGCGGCGGCGGAAGCCGACATCCCTTCATGGTTCTTGAGCAACGCGAATTCGACGATCAGGATCGCGTTCTTCGCGGCCAGGCCCAGCAGTGTGACCAGGCCGATCTGGAAATAGACATCGTTGGTCATGCCGCGCAGCCAGACCGCGGCCAGCGCGCCGAAGGTGCCGAACGGCAGCGCCATCAGCACCGAGAACGGCAGCGACCATTTTTCGTATTGCGCGGCAAGAATCAGGAACACCATGACTACGGCCAGTCCGAGCGCAAAGGTGGACGCGCCGCTCGAGCGCTTCTCCTGGAATGACGTGCCGCCCCAGTCGTAGCTGAAATCCGCAGGGAGCATTTCGTTGGCGATCTGCTCGACGCGGGCGATGGCCTGACCCGAACTCACGCCTGGCGCCGTGCTGCCGAAGATCTTCACCGCAGGCAGGTTGTTGAAGCGATCAAGGGAATCCGGGCCGGACGAATATTTGACCGTCGCGAGCGCGGACAGCGGCATCATTTCGCCCTTGTTCGAGCGCACGTACACTGAACCGATATCGTCGGGCCGGCTGCGATACGCCGGGTCCGCCGACATCAGCACCTGCCACGCGCGGCCGTACTTGTTGAAGTCGTTCACATAGTAAGTACCGAGCGTGGCGGTGAGCGCGTTGAACACGTCGTTGATCGGCACGCCGACCTTTTTCGCTTTCTCGCGATCAACGTCGACGTAGAGCTGCGGCACGTTCGCGCGCCACAGCGTCTGCGCGAAGCCCAGTTCCTTGTCGGTGTTGACCCGCTGCAGGAATTGCTGCGTCACATCGTTCAGGCGCTTCGAGCCACCTTCACCGCGGTTCTGGATGTAGAACTCGTAGCCGCCGGCGGTGCCGAGACCAAAGATCGGCGGCGGATTGAATGCCAGCACCAGCGCTTCCTTAATGCCGCCGGTCTTGCCGAACAGCTCGCCGACCAACTGCTGGGCCGTGACCTTGCGCTCATCCCAGGGCACCTGCGTGACGAAGATCGTGGCTGCGTTGTTGCGGAAGCCGCCACCAAGAAAGTCGAAGCCGGTGAAGGAAATGATGTCCTGGTTCGCCGGGTTCGAGCGGATCGCCTCTTCGAC
>JAYTIR010000520.1:0-4798 GCA_043731765.1 Burkholderiales bacterium | reverse complement strand
GTCACGTTGATGCCCATCCCGAAGCTCGCGGCCTTGAGCACGGGCAATCCCTGATCGTGATACATCGCGACCACCGCGTCGTATTGGCTAACGTGGTCGGGAACGAAGAGCGTATCGGCGGACAACGGACCCGCGATGCCACTGAATCCGTTCGCGCGCGCATCGGCGATCGCGGGGGCGATCACGTCGATTTCCTCGCGACCGAGGTGGCCGCCCTCGCCGGCGTGGGGATTGAGTCCGCACACGGCGATGCGCGGCGAGAGGATCCCGAATTTCGACTGCAACTCCCGACCCAGGATGATCAACGTTTCGGCCAGCGCGACTCGCGTCAGCGCGCCCGGCACGTCTTTCAACGGAAGATGTGTCGTTGCCAGCGCAACACGAAGGGGTGCCGAAA
Organism: Burkholderiales bacterium; assembly: GCA_043731765.1. Lineage (GTDB taxonomy): Bacteria > Pseudomonadota > Gammaproteobacteria > Burkholderiales > Casimicrobiaceae > VBCG01. The sequence continues at coordinate 4,401 of JAYTIR010000520.1, read as the reverse complement.
CCGCGCCGCCGATCAGCAGCATCACTACGCGCGGCGTGTGCGTGCGTGCCGCGAAAAACTCCGTGTGGCCGGAGAAGGCAATGCCCGCGTCCATGATGACGCTCTTCTGCACCGGCGCCGTGACGAGCGCCGCGAACGCGCCGGTCGCGCAGGCGTCGCTCGCGTGTTCCAGCATGGCGATCACGCTGCGGGCGTTGGTCGGATCCGGTTGTCCTGCGGTGACCCGCGCAGCAATCGGTTGATGCCAAATCTCCACCACGCCACCCGCGGGCGCGAATGCCAACGGATCGAATTCGGCATAGCGTGGCGTGGCGGCAATTCGCGCAGCGCGCGCAGCAAGCAGATCGCGGTCGCCTAGAATCACGAGACGTGCGGCAAAGGGCGTTTCGACGTGGCGTTGCGCAAGCATGGCGACCAGCTCGGGACCGATGCCCGCGGGCTCCCCGGAAGTGATGGCCAATGCCGGCCGGTACATTGGTGTCATCGCCTCACAACGGATGTGCTTCCTGCCCGGCATCGCCGAAAAATTCGACCTTGACGCCCGGCGCGGCGTGCACGACGCCTTCCACGATATCCACCTGCGGAAAATCCGACATCCGATGTTCGGGTTTGCCGAACACCCACAGCAACTCCAGCGGATTCGCGGTGTCGATCTCGCCTGTATGCTGCACGGCGCGGCCGAGCGGCAGCGAGTGGCCCTCGCGTCCGAATACCGGGAACTGGTCCATTTTCGCGCGATACCGGATCACCTGCCGGCCCGTAAAGCGCTGGCGGGTGTTTAGGTCGTACCAATTCCCCGGCGGCAGGGCAATTTCGACGTCGCCTCCCTCGCGCAGGATCGGCGCCACGAGCAGCGTGTCGCCGCACATGAACTGTGTATCGAAATCCCGCACGAGCGCATTGCCGGGAAACGCGAGCGCCATTGCGCGCATGACCGGCAAGCCATTGCGCGTTGCCTGCGCAATCACGGTTTCGAGGTAGGGAATGAGCCGGTACCTGAAGGCGAGCCACTTGCGGCAGATCGCTTCCGTTTCGGGACCGTAGATCCACGGTTCGCGCTCGCCCAGTCCGTGCATGCGGATGTGCGAGCAGAATACCGTCGCCTGCAGCCAGCGCACGTAGAGTTCTGCGCCAGGTTGCGATGAGCCGTAGAAACCGCCGATGTCGGAGCTGTGGTACGGATTGCCGCTCATGCCTCCCGACAGGCCGCCACGAAGCGATGCGGCGAGTCCTTCCCAATCGCTTTGCGGCATGCCGCCCCAGCCTACGGGATAGCGCTGGCTGCCGGCCCAACCTGCGCGGCTCCAGACCATCGGGACTGAATCCTGCGGTAGAAACTTTGCCGTCGCTTCGAACACGCATTTGTTGTAGAGAAGCGGATAGACGTTATGGAGGCGACGGCCCCAATCGCCGTTGGACGCGACCGCGTCGTCGGGGACCTGCTCGCCGAAATCGCATAGCATCACGTCGACGCCGTCCGTGAACAGGCGTTGGTGCGCGTCGCGCCACCATGCATACGCTTCAGCACGCGTGAAATCGACGATGCCACTTTCCGGAAGCGGGGTCAGTACCGCGCCGAACGGACTTGTCCCCGGCGCCGTGTCCCAGACGAACACGTAGGGATCGCCATCGGCGGTCTTGAGCAGGTAGTCACGCTGCGCAAGCTGCTGGAAAAGCTTGTCGTGAATCGACACGTAGGGAAATTCCCACACGCAGACTTTAAGGTTGTGCGCGCGAATTTCGGCGAGCGACGCCGCCACATTGGTGTAGCGCTCGGGATCCCATTGGAAATTGAAACGCGTCTGCACGTCCCAGGCGGCACGACCGTCCAGGGTCAGCACGTCGCAGGGAATGCGCCGCTCGCGCAACTTGGCCGCGACCGCGATGGCCTCGGCCGGCGTCTTGTAGAAATTACGCGAGACCCAGAGCCCCAGGCTCCAGCGCGGGACCGCGGGAGCGCGCCCGGTGATGTTCGTGTACGCGTCGAGTACGCCGGCGGGCGTGTCCGCGGCGAACAGGAACAGGTCCAGCGCCTCGTCATCGACGACCACGGCATAGCTGCGATGCGACCAATCCGGATGTCCGACGCCGTGGGTCACCATTCCGGGCGTGTGAACCCAGGATCCCCAGGCCCCGTTGCCCGTCCCGGGCCCCCATGCGAATGGTGTGTTCTTGTGGGAGAGCCCGGTGTTCACGCCTAGCGCATCCTCCACCTGGGAATGGATGAGCTGGCCGCGCTTGTTGAGCGGGCCGAATTTTTCGCCGAGTCCGTAGACCGGTTCGCCCGAGGCAAGTGCTACTGCCGCGGTCCACAACCCACCTCGCTTGACACGGCCGAACGAAGGCAGACGGGTCCAGCCGCGAAAATGCTCATCGGTGATCGACGCGAGCACCGGCGCGCCCTTCCATAAAAGCCGGAAACGCAACGGAGCGCCGTTGATCTCGAGAACCGCATCGCCGGTCGCGATGGTCCATGTGCCCGCGGCAGGTTGCGAAATCGTGCAGGGTTTGGCGCGCCCGACGACGAGGCCGTAATCGGGACGCGTGTTGGGGCCGAGGCGCAGCCGGAACGTGCCGCTGCCATACGCCGTGATTTCGAGCAGGTCCCCGGTAGAGGTCGCGAACGAAACGCCGGTCGAGGTTGAACCGAGGCTGTTGAGCGCCTCAAGGCGAAGGTATGCGGTCGGGTCGAGGAGCATCGTGGGATCGGCGGGTGGCGCTCAGGTGGCAATCAGCCCGCGAATTGAGGTTCGGACATGCCCGGCGTGTCGACAGCGAGCGCGAAAATGCCCCCGGATTGCGGCAGTCGCGCGAGTTCGTCGGCGTCGCGCAATTGTCGCGCGCTGGTCACATAGAGCGTGCGCAAGTCCGCGCCGCCGAATGCGCACATCGTCGGACACAGCGCGGGCGTGGCGTATTCGGCGAGGATGCTGCCGCGCGGCGAAATTTTCACCACCTTGCCGCCACGATAGAACGCGATCCAGTAATTTCCCGCGCTGTCGACGGCGGCACCGTCCGGCCGGTCGGTCTCGCCGGTCCAATGCGCAAACACGCGGGGATTCGATGGCATTCCGGAGGCCGCGTCGTAGTCGAAGGCGCGGACCGTTTGCGCCGGCGTATCGGCGTGGTACATCGTGCGGCCGTCGGGACTCCAGGCGAGGCCGTTGCTGATCATCATGTCAGCGAGAATGCGGGTCACGCGAAAATCCGGATCGAGGCGAATCAGCGACGCCGAATTCGCATCGCGCTTCTCGTTCATGGAGCCAATGAAAAAGCGCCCGGCGGGATCGCAGCGGCCATCGTTGAACCGGTGGTGCGCCGGATCGTAGGGCGCATCGGCCACTTTGCGGTCGAGCGTTCCGTCCGCGTGGACGAGCCACACGCCGCCGCGCAACGCGACGATGAAGCCGCCCGACCGCCGCAACGCAAAGCAGCCGATCGATTCCGGCATGGGCATTGCGGTGTTGCGTCCGGTCGCGGGATCGAAGCGGTTGAGCGAGGGTGCATTGATGTCGACCCAGTACAGCGCCTGTTCCCCCGTCGACCACACTGGGCATTCACCCAGGTCTGCCTTGATATCGAGGACGCAGGTGAACGGCGAGGGTGGAAACTGCAAAAGTGGAAACTGCAGCGGTGGAATACCCGAAATAGCCATGCTCACGCGGCACCCCGGGATGACTGCGCCACGGGCGCCAACGTCCGGGCTTTGCCCAGCCATTCCTGTGCGCGGCCGACCATGAAGCCCATGTCGGAGCCGATTGCAATCCACGTGTACCCGTACTCGATGAACTTCGCGACCATTTCGGGATTCATGCCGAGGATGCCGCAGGGTTTCCCGAGTTGACGGCACTGGCGGGCGGCGTCCTTCAGCCGTTCCTGCACCGCGGGATTACTGAGGTCGCCCAACAAACCCATCGACGCCGCCAGATCGGAAGGACCGATGAAGATCGAGTCCACGCCGGGCACCGCGGCGATGGCCGGAAGCTGTTCCAGTCCCGCCATGGTTTCGATCTGCACCATCACGCAGATTTCCCGCGAGGCGGTCTTGAGATAGTCGGGCACGGTGCCGAAGCGGCTGCCGCGATGGGACCCGGCGACGCCACGGATGCCGTCCGGCGGATAGCGCGTGCAGGCCACGGCGCGCTTCGCTTCCTCCGCGTTCTGCACAAAGGGCAGCAGCACCGTCTGCGCACCGCCATCCAGGACGCGCTTCAACCACACCATGTCGTTCCATACCAGTCGCACCACCGCCTGCGCCGGCGTGCCGGCAAGCGTGCGCAGCATCTCGACCATCTCCGGCGTGTCGACCGGCGTGTGTTCCATATCCACGACGAGGAAGTCGAAGCCGGCGCATCCCAGCGCTTCCGCGGTCGACGGCGCGCCGCTCGTGAGCCACGCGCC
>JAYTIR010000519.1:0-8308 GCA_043731765.1 Burkholderiales bacterium | reverse complement strand
GGTGGACCGGACGACGCTCACCGTCGCGACCAGCGAGCCGTTCATCCGCTCCTGGGCCGATGAGCTGGGGGAGATCCTCAAGCTCAACGTGAAGTTCGTTTTCGCGAATCCGGAAGATATCAAGCGCTTCATGGGCGAGTTCTTCAATCTCGCCCGCTCGATGAAGCGCGCGCAGGCGGCATCGAAGGGCCAGCTTGCGCTCACGGGAAATTTCGAGCAGCTGGTCGAACTGGGCAAGCACGGACACCTCGATGCCAACGACCAGCACGTCGTCCACATCGTCGACTGGCTGTGGCAATACGCATTCGAGCAGCGTGCGTCCGACATCCACATCGAGCCGCGGCGCGACATTGGATTGGTACGCTTCCGGATCGACGGCGTGCTGCACCAGGTGTACGCCATTCCGCCGCCGGTTCTGATTGCGATGACCTCGCGCATCAAGCTGCTTGCGCGGATGGAGATCGTCGAGCGGCGCCGGCCGCAGGATGGCCGCATCAAGACATTGGCACCGGATGGCCAGGAGGTCGAGCTGCGCATATCGACAATGCCGACTGCATTTGGCGAAAAACTGGTGATGCGGATCTTCACGCCCGAGGTGCTGGTGCGCGATTACGCGGAACTGGGCTTCACCGAGGACGACCGGGAACGCTGGCAGAAGATGATCAAGGAGCCGCACGGGATCATCCTTGTCACCGGTCCCACCGGATCCGGCAAGACGACCACGCTCTATTCGTCGCTGAAGCAACTGGCCGTGCCGGAAGTGAATGTCTGCACGATCGAGGACCCGATCGAGATGATCGAGCCCTTGTTCAACCAGATGCAGGTGCAGACCACGATCGGCGTCGACTTCGCCAATGGCGTGCGTACGTTGCTGCGGCAGGATCCGGACATCATCATGGTCGGCGAAATCCGCGACCGCGACACGGCCGACATGGCGGTGCAGGCGGCGCTGACCGGGCACCTCGTTTTGTCGACATTGCACACGAACGACGCGCCGACGGCGGTCACCCGGCTGCTCGATCTCAACGTACCGCCCTATCTGCTCAATTCCACGCTGCTCGGTGTGATGGCGCAGCGCCTCGTGCGCACGCTGTGTCCGCATTGCAAGAAACCGGGCGAACCGCCGGACGACGAGACGTGGCGCGCGATCACGGCGCCATGGCGCGGGGAAAAGCCTGCCACGGTGATGGCGCCGGATGGGTGCCTCGAATGCCGGATGACCGGCTATCTGGGGCGCATCGGCCTGTACGAGATCATGCTGTTGACGCCGGCACTCCGGCGGTTGATGCACCACCAGGCCGACGATCGCGCGATCCGCGATCAGGCGTTCAAGGATGGGATGAAGCCGCTGCGCGTGTCAGGTGCGATGAAAGTGGCGGCCGGCTTGACCACTGCCGAGGAAGTCGTGAAGGTCGCCCCACTCGCGTAGCGGCCCGCGCTACGCGGGAATGAATTTCAGCGCTACGCCGTTGCTGCAGTAGCGCAATCCGGTGGGCGCTGGCCCATCGTTGAATATGTGCCCGTGATGGCCGCCGCAACGCGCGCAGTGCATTTCCGTGTACTGGTACACGCTCTTGAAGCTCCTGGGGTCGCTCATGGATTCGATGTGGCCGGGAATGCACTCGTAAAAGCTGGGCCATCCCGTGCCGCTGTCGAACTTGGTGGCGGACGCGTAAAGAGCCAGGTTGCACCCCACGCAAGCGTAGGTTCCCTTGCGCTTCTCCTTGTTGAGCAGGCTGGAGCCCGCCCATTCGGTGCCTTCCTGGCGCAGGACACGGAACTGCTCGGGCGTGAGGAGCGCACGCCATTCGGCCTCGGTTTTCTCCACCTTGACGATAGCTTCCGTTTTTGCGGCGACGCGCGCGGCCATCGCGCCGGCGAGGGCGGTGACACCGAATTGCAGGAACAGTCGTCGATTCATGCGCTTTTCGACCGGGGTTCGTGGAAATAGTTCAGGATGACCGGGACCTACTTCGGCGCGCACATGATGACCTGATCCGGGCCGTAGCCTTCCGCCACCCATCCGGCGGCGACCATGTTCGCGCGAACAATCAGGCTCGTGGTGTAGCGATGATTCGTGTCCAAACGCTCGTCCAAGACACGATAGACCGGAATCGTATTGGCTTGGCACGCGCCCGTTGCAATGTCGGGCAGCGCGATGTAAAAGACGTTCGGCGCCTCGTTGACAAAGAATGGAAATTTCGCCTGCGTTTGCGCGCACTCGACTGGCGAGGCCGAGTAGAAATGAGAGTCGCCATACGCCGGAGGAATGTAGAACCGGCATACCGGATTGAAGCCTGTGACCGTTGCAGGATAGGCGTTAAAGGCGTAGTTGGTGCGCGCCCAACCGGCATGCACGCCGGTGTCGAGGTCACTTATTTCCTGCATCGCCGCCGTGATGAAGTAGTGGTCCTGCGAAGCGTTGTAGAACTCCACGACCGGCGTCGCCAGCGGCTGGCCCAGCGCGGCCTGGGCGGCCTTGACGGCGCCGAATGCATTGAGGATGCCGGCGCCGCAGATCCCCTGGGTGACGCAATCGCTGCCGACCGCGAAGGGTGATGCCGACCGCGCCATCAGCGCCTTGATCTGTGCGGGTTGCAGGCCGGGATTGACGGCCAGCATCAGCGCCGCGACGCCGGCGACCTCCGGGGCCGAAAAGCTCGTGCCTTCGGCGTTGGCATAGTTGGGGTTCATGGCGACGGTCGTGCCGGCATTCCACGTCGACAGGATCGAATCGCTGATTGTGTTTCGATCGATGTCGCCGCCGGGTGCCGAAATATCCATGTTGGTGCTGAAATTGCTGTAACTCGCCCGCGCGCCTAGGTAGTCGGTCGCCGCAACCGTGGAGAGGCCAGCGCAATTTGCTGGCGCAAAGTCATCGGCATTTGCATTGTCGTTGCCCGCGGACACTGCGATGAATACACCGGCGTCGAGGATCTGATCGACGAGCGCCTGAAGCTGGCTGTAACATGTTCCCTTGCCACCCAGGCTCAAATTGATGACTTTGGCGGGGTGCGGATTGGAAGGCGCGCCCGGCACCGGCAGCCCGGCGGCCCAGGTCATGCCGTCGAGAATGTCGGAGAAGTCGCCCCCGCAGCGCCCGAGTACGCGGACCGGGAGGATCTTCGCGTTCCAGTCGATGCCCGCGATGCCGGTACCATTGTTGGTATTCGCCGCGATGACGCCGGAGACGAGCGTCCCATGCCAGCTGCTGTCCTCGGCATTGTTCATCGGTGCCGCGCAGAGTTTGAAAGTACGCCAGTCGCCGGGATCGGTGGCATCGGCATCACGACCGTCGCCATCGTTGGCACTGACGATGTCGGTGACGAAGTCGTAGCCGGGGAGAACGCGCCCGTCCAGGTCCGGGTGCGGCACCAGTCCGCTGTCGACGACGGCGATCACCATGCTGGCCGAACCTGTCGTGATGTCCCACGCATGCGCCGCGTCGATACCAAAGTGGCCGGTGCTCGCAACGTCCTGAAGATTCCATTGATCGCCCTGGGCGAAGAATGGATCGTTGGGCATCATCGCGGCGCGTACGTGATAATCGGGCGCGGCAAAGCGAACGATTCCCGCGCTTTCCAGCCTGGCCGCGATCGTTTCCGCCGTCGCCACGTCGACGGCCACTGGAAATTCCACGAGCCATGCGCCGCCAACCGTCGCGCGCGAGACGCGCAGTTCCGTGCCGGCCGCGTTCGAAAGTGCCGCATCCTGATCGACGCCGAGTTTGGCATTGCGGCGCGACGCCTGCGCCAATTGCGCATCGGCGAACGTCACGATCAGGCGGCGCACCGATGGCACGCCCGCGCCGCTGACGGCACTCGATTTGATCGCGGTTGGGCGGACGCCCGATCCGCGCTCGACCTCCGCCCACACGACGTCGCTACGCATGCGCAGCGAATTGGCAAGCTGCTTCGCGGTGGTGATGCTGACGGGAGCGGCGAGTTCGAGGACGTGATTTCCCACGGCCGTCACTCTGGCGCCGACCAGACGCGCACCGAGAAGCTGCTGCAACTCGGCGAGTATTGCATCGCTGATCGGCGCGCCCTCGGCAATCCGGGCGTCGGGTCGCATGCGCAGCGCCAGGTGCGACACCTGCGCCGCGCCGGAATCAGCAGAGGCCACGCCGACAGGATCAGCAGCCAGCGCAAATTGCGGCAGCAGCGCCGCCAGGAAGATGGCTGCGGTGTGTACGATCCGACCGGCAAGTAATATTCTCAAACTGAGACCGCTTGTGTTGCCCACTTGTTTTCGAAATGCAATCCCCGGGCCGTGACTCGCAGATGGACAAGCCGCGCTGCGCCGAGTTCCCTGCTCACGCCGCCCAATCCAGAATGACCTTCCCGCTTTGTCCGGACAGCATCGTGGCGAACGCGGCCTCATATTGGTCGGCGACGAAGTGGTGGGTGATGATGGGCGAGAGGTCGAGTCCGCTCTGCAGCATCGCGGCCATCTTGTACCAGGTCTCGAACATTTCGCGGCCGTAGATGCCCTTGATTTCCAGCCCCTTGAAGATGACCTGGTTCCAGTCGATCGCCATGTTCGCCGGCGGAATGCCGAGCAGCGCCACCTTGCCCCCGTGATTCATGTGCAGCAGCATGTCCGAGAACGCCTGCGGCACGCCGGACATTTCCATCCCCACGTCGAAGCCCTCGGTCATCTTGAGCTCGTCCATCACGTCGCGCAGGTTCTCGCGCTCGACGTTCACCGCGCGCGTCGCGCCCATTTTCCTGGCCAGGGTGAGCCGGTAGTCGTTGACGTCGGTGATCACCACATGACGCGCGCCGACGTGCCGTGCGATTGCCGCGGCCATGATGCCGATCGGTCCGGCACCGGTGATGAGCACGTCCTCACCGACCAGGTTGAACGACAGCGCGGTATGCGTGGCATTGCCGAACGGGTCGAAGATCGACGCCAGGTCGTCCGAAATGTCATCGGGAATCCGGAATGCGTTGAATGCAGGGATGACCAGGAACTCGGCGAACGCGCCCTCGCGATTGACGCCAACGCCCACCGTGTTGCGGCAGAGGTGGCGGCGACCGGCGCGGCAATTGCGGCAGAATCCGCAGGTGATGTGGCCCTCGCCCGACACGCGATCGCCCACTGCGAAACCGCGCACTTCCTGTCCGATTTCGACGATCTCGCCGACGTATTCGTGGCCGACGTGCATCGGCACCGGAATCGTCTTCTGCGCCCACTCGTCCCATTTCCAGATGTGGATGTCGGTGCCGCATATCGCCGTCTTGCGAATGCGGATGAGGATGTCGTTGTGCCCGACTTCCGGTTTTTTCACCTGGGTCAGCGTGAGGCCAGGGGCGCGTTCGAGTTTTGCCAGTGCTTTCATCATGAGTTTCGCCTTGAATTACCGAATTGCATGCAGCCGCTTGCCGACTTGCGCAAATGCCGCCACTGCCCGGTCGATCTGCTCCGCCGTGTGCGCCGCGCTCATCTGCGTGCGGATCCGCGCCTTGCCCCGCGGTACCACGGGAAACGAAAATCCGATCACGTAAATGCCTTCCTCGAGGAGCGCGTCGGCCACGCGCGTCGCCAGCTCCGCATCGCCCAGCATCACGGGGATGATGGGATGCTGTCCCGGCACCAGATCGAAACCCAACGCCGACATCGCGCCCCTGAACCGCTCGCCGTTTTCGCGCACTCGACGACGCAGCAACGCGCCTTCCTCGCTGCGCACCAACTCGAGCACTTCGAGCGAGGCCGCGGCAATGCACGGCGCCAGTGTGTTGGAGAAGAGATACGGGCGCGACCGCTGCCGCAGGAGTTCGACGATTTCGCGCCTTCCCGAAGTATAGCCGCCCGAGGCGCCACCCAGCGCCTTGCCCAAGGTGCCGGTGATGATGTCCACGCGCCCTTCGACGCCGCAGAACTCGGGTGTGCCGCGGCCGCCCGCGCCGACCAAGCCGACGGCGTGGGAATCGTCGACCATCACCAATGCGCGGTGACGGTCGGCCAGGTCGCAGATCGACTTCAAGTCCGCTATGATGCCGTCCATCGAGAACACGCCGTCGGTCGCGATCATCTTGAACCGCGCACCGGCCGCATCGGCTTCCACAAGCTTGGCGGCCAAGTCAGCCATGTCGTTGTTGCGGTAGCGAAAGCGCTTGGCCTTGCACAGGCGGATGCCGTCGACGATGCTCGCGTGATTAAGTTCGTCGCTGATGATTGCATCCTCTTCCCCAAGCAGTGTCTCGAACAGGCCACCGTTGGCATCGAAGCAACTCGTATAAAGAATGCTGTCGTCGGTGCCGAGGAATGCGGAGAGTGCTGCTTCGAGTTGCTTGTGGACGCTTTGGGTCCCGCAGATGAAGCGCACCGAGGCCAGGCCGAAGCCCCATGCATCGAGCCCCGACTTCGCCGCCTGCACGAGCCGCGGGTCGTCCGCCAGGCCGAGATAGTTGTTCGCGCAGAAATTGAGGACCTCGCGCCCGCCCGCGATGCCGATGCGCGCCGATTGCGGACTCTCGATCACCCGTTCGGTCTTGTAGAAGCCGTCGGCGCGAATCCGGTCGAGCGTCGCGCGCACGTGGTCGAAGAAACTGTCAGGCATGGACGAATCCCTTGTCCGCCGCTTCGGGCAGGTTTTGTAGGCCGCTTCCGGCAGAGGGTCGGCGCGTATTTTAGCCCGTGGGGTTCCGGGCCGGACGAAACGTCAGGCGATCCAGCGATACTCGACGTCCGGCTCCAGTTCCGGCGCCGGACTCAGGCCGAACGCGACGGCCGCAAATCCGTGCTGCTCGTAGAACGCGCGTGCAGGCGCGTTGAGCTGAAAGGTGAACAGGCGCAGCTCCGCCGGCGAACATTCGCGCGCCCTGCGCAGCAGCGCCGTGCCAACGCCGCGGCGCTGATATTCCGGAAATACGGCGAATTGGCGGATCCAGGGCTTTTCCAATGCCAACAGGCCCAGCAACCGTTCCGAACGCGTGGCCACCAGAACCCGACACGCCGGCAGCACATGGTTGCGGAAAAAATCTCGCGCGGCTGCCAGCGTGTGCTTCTGGTGCTCCTCGACGTAGCGGTAACTGACCAGGTTCGTTTCGTGCCACCGGTCCACGAGGACGTCGAAATCGCTGTCGATGTACGCGCGAACGGAAACGTCGACCGCATCGTTCACGCGTGTCCGATTCACCGGAACGGGGCGAGGCGCTGCTGTATTGCCGGCGGCAGAAATCCCAGCACGAACGCGCGGGTCGGGTGCCAGAAGGCGGACAAGAGGAGCAACGCCGCGCCGATGGCGAGCGCGGTGATCGCAAAGCTCAAGCTCACGACGCCGTATTGCTTGAGCAGCGCACTGAACGCGTACAGGACGTAGGTCAAAGCCGAGACCATCAGCGCCCTGCGGTCGGCCGCGAGGGAAACCAGTGCAATCGCCACGTAAAGGGCTACGACCACAATGGCCTGCCCTGCGTTGGCCTGACCGCTGGTCACGCCCAGCGCCGTGAAAATGGGATGGACGATCAGCGGTGCGGCGAGCAGGTGGAGCCAGAATGCGACATCCGAGCGCCGCGTCTGACGCATAGTGTCCGTGGCATCCCAGCGCATGGCGAGCGTGAACACTGCGACGCCGGCGATCAGCGAAAGCGCGTTCAACCAATTGCTGGCCTCGGGCGCTACTGAAATGAGCAGGGCGAACGCGCAGCCGACGACAGCCGCCGCGCCGGCGGCAACCGTGATCGGAACGCGGAATCGCCACCAGTGCAGGCACGCAGCGGCGGCGGCGAACGCGCTGGCCACGGCGAATCCTCCAGGGGTCTGCTGCGGCAACAGCAGAAAGACGGTCGCCAGCACGCCGCCGACAAAGGCCAGCAGCAGAACGATCGAAGGCAACGCCATTCGCCGCTTGCGGGTGAAGAACTCGGCAAGCAACCACGCAGCCGCAGCCACGGCCGCCGCGCCGACCCACGTGGCCGCCGACGCGCCGATCCCCGCCAATGAAACCAGCAGCAGCACGCACGCAATGACGACGAAAATGTCGTTGAACCCGGTGATGAGCCGAAAGTGTTCCTCGTCGACGGCGGGCGCGCGGCGCAGCTGCCCGACATGCGCGCGAAACGCTTCGGCTGCCTCGTCGCTCAGGACGCCTGCCCCTACTGCGGACGCCAAGTCTTCATCGCTGTACATTTTCCCGATGCCTTTGGCGGGTTCGGGTGGAAGGACGACAGGAAACGGAACAATGACTCTAATCTTGCGGTATCTGGCGGATGGGGTGGGATTCGAACCCACGAAGGACTTGCGCCCTTGCCGGATTTCAAGTCCGGTGCATTCGACCACTCTGCCACCCATCCCGCACGTG
>JAYTIR010000518.1:0-4308 GCA_043731765.1 Burkholderiales bacterium | reverse complement strand
TCGTCGCCCGCGGCGAGCAGTGCCCGGGCCAGCGTCTCGTTATTGCTGAAGAGTCCGCTCGCGACGTGTCCCAGCGCAACCACCATGGCACCGGTCAATGTGGCGATATCGACGACCGCCTCGGGCTCGTAACGCTCCGCGTAGGTCAGCGCGTCGCACAGGATCAGTCGGCCTTCGGCGTCGGTATTGAGCACTTCGATCGTCTGGCCCGACATGCTGGTCACGACGTCGCCGGGCTTGGTCGCGCGGCCCGAAGGCATGTTTTCGCACGCCGGGATGAGACCGACCAGGTTCACCGGCGCCTTCAGCTCCGCGATGGTACGGAACGTGCCGAAAACGGACGCCGCGCCGCACATGTCGAATTTCATCTCGTCCATGGTCGCAGCCGGTTTGATCGAGATGCCCCCGGTGTCGAAGGTGATGCCCTTGCCCACCAGCACGCAGGGCTTGGCGCTGCCCTTCTTCGACTGCATGTACTCGAAGACGATGAATTTGGGCGGTTGGTCACTGCCGTTGGTCACCGACAGGAACGAGCCCATGCCAAGTTCCTCGCATTGCTTGCGCTCGAGGATGGTGACCTTGATGTCGGGAAACTCCACACCCAGCTTGATTGCGCACTCGGCCAGGTACGTAGGCGTGCAGAGATTGCCCGGCATGTTGCCCAGGTCGCGGGCCATGTCCACGCCGTGCGAAATGGCGAGACCTCGCGCCGCGGCGGCTTCGCCGTCGGTCAGGTCCGAGCGCTGCGGCACCGACAGCGTGAGCTTGCGCAGCGGCCGGCGCACCTCGGTGGGCTGGCTTTTCATCTGCTCGAAGCGGTAGACAGACTCCATCGCGACCACGACCGCATGTTCGACGCGCCAGGCGACTTCCCGCCGCTTTACCTTCTCCTCGGTGAGGTAGACCACCGCTTCATAGGAGCCGGTTTCGTTGAGCAGTTTCACCGCGGAGCGGATCGCGGAGCGGAATTCGCGGTCGCGGAAATCGCGTTCCTTGCCCAGGCCGACCAGCAGGACGCGGTCAGCGAGCGTCCCACGCACGTTGTGCAGGAGGAGAGTTGCGCCGAGCTTGCCCTCCATATCGCCACGGCGGATGATTTCGCTTACGTAGCCGTTGCTGGCGCGGTCGATCAATTCCGCTGACAGGGAAAGCTTGCGATTGTCGAACACCCCGACCACCACGCAGGCGCTGCGCTGCTTCTCGGGACTGCCGCTTTTTATGGTAAATTCCATTGCGATCCCTCATCTGCGGTCCCGGCGTTTTGTTGCCGTTTGGCGACCTTCCGCGCATTATCGGCAAATTCGCCCGAAAAAGTCAAAACTTTTCCTTACGTCATGATTTTCCGGAAAAGCCTCGTGCGGGAACTGACCGCCACGACAATCGGCCTGTTCGTGGTCCTTCTGGCCATCCTGTTCACCCAGTCCGTCATACGAATACTGGCGCGCGCCGCGGGCGGCGCCATTGCCGCCGACGGGGTCCTCGCGTTGATCGGTTTCAACGCGATGTTCTATTTGAACCTCCTGCTCTCGGTGGCGCTGTTCCTGACCGTATTGCTCACGTTGTCCCGCTGGTACCGCGACAGCGAAATGGTGGTGTGGTTCACCTCCGGGCAGTCGCTGACGAACTGCCTGAAACCGATCATGTTGTTCGCGGCGCCGTTCCTGGTGGCGATCGTCCTGCTTTCACTATTCCTGTCGCCGTGGGCGGAGCAGCGCAAGCTCGAATACGAACGGCAGCTGGAGCAGCGCGACGAAGTCGGCTTGTTGGCGCCCGGACTGTTCAAGGAATTCAAGCGCGCGGGACTCGTCGTGTACGTCGAGAGCCTGAATCCGATCGACGGGCGCATCCGCAACGTGTTCCTGCATTCGGTCGACGACGCCAAGGACACCACAACCGTCGCCAAACTGGGCCATCTCGAGGAGTCGGCCAACGGCGACCGCTTCGTGGTGCTGGAGAACGGCAGCCGCTATGAGGGCAAGCCCGGGACCGCCGAATTCCAGGTTATCGCGTTCGAGAAGCTCGGCCGGCGGATCGAGCCCGCGGAAGCACGCGCCATTCCGACGACGAACAAGGCCATGCCGATGTCCACGCTGGTGTTCCTCGACGGCCCCGGTGAACGCGCCGAACTCTTCTGGCGCCTCTCGGTGCCGATTCTTGCGCTGATCCTGACGTTCCTCGCAATCCCGATGTCCTACGTCAACCCGCGCATCGGCCGCTCGCTCAACCTGGTCGCGGCGGCGTTCCTGTACATGGTCTATACCAACTGCCTCAACATCGTGCAGAGCCTGATTGCGCAGGGCCGGATGGGATTCTGGACCGGGCTCCTGCTCCCGCACGCTGTCGCCGCGTTGCTGGTCTTCGTGCTGTTCCGGCACCAGTTGTCGATCGCCGGCCTGTTTGCCCGCGCGCCACGCACAACCGCAGCAATCCCTGCACCACCGGCGGCCTGACGTGCGCACACTGACCCGTTACGTTAGCCACGAAGTGCTGTTCTCGACGTTGTTGATTTTTACGGCACTGCTGATGCTCTTTTCGTTCTTCGATCTCATCAACGAAATGAAGGACGTCGGCAAGGGAAACTACACGTTGACCGCCGCGCTGCTGTTCGTCACGCTGAACGTTCCCTCGCGCCTCTATGAACTTTTTCCGGTGGCGGCGCTGATCGGCACTTTGTTCGCCATTGCCCAGCTTGTCGGCAACTCGGAATGGACGGTGATGCGCGCGTCCGGCGCATCGGTCATTCAGCTGGGTTGGGCGGTGGTCCGGGTTGGCATTCCGTTGGCGCTGGCCACGTTCCTGGCCGGCGAATTCGTGGCGCCCCCGGCCGAGCGACTCGCGCAAAACCTGCGTGCGGGCGCACGCGGTGATTCGATCGGCATGGTCGCGCAGCAGTTCGATTCCGGCTTCTGGTTCAAGCAGGACCTGACCTTCGTCAACATCCGAACGGTCTTGGCCGACATGAAATTGGTCGGCATCCGCATCTACGAATTCGACCGCGATCTCCGTCTTGCGACCGTGCGGAGTGCGGAATCCGGGAGTTTCGCGGGCGACGGCATGTGGAAGCTGGAACACGTCAAAGTGACCGAATTGAAGGGGGACAGCGCTCGCATTTCGAGCATGCCGGTGTGGATGTGGGAGACGGTGCTGAAGCCGTCGATCCTGACGGTTTACCAAGTCGCGCCGGAGCGGCTGGCCATTTCCACGCTGTACGACAACATCCGGGTGCTTGGCAGCAGCCAGAAGACGTCGCGATTCGAAATCGCGCTCTGGGGCAAGCTGTTCTACCCGGTGACCGTACTCGTGATGATGCTGCTGGCCCTGCCCTTCGCGCAGTTCCAGCGGCGCCAGGGCGGCATGGGATTCCGCCTGTTCGTCGGTACGATGCTCGGCCTGACGTTCTTCCTGGTCGGCCGGCTCTTCTCCTACCTCGGCGTGCTCAACGCCTGGCCGCCGATGTTTTCCGCGCTCTTCCCGCTGGCGACGTTCACCGTGGTGGCGTTCGCCATGCAGTGGTACGTCGAGAGGCGGTAAACAGGATTCAAAACAAAACCCCGCAGCGCTCGCGCCCTGCGGGGTTTTTGCTGAATTCCGGAACGAACGTTAGGCCGCTGCCGCCGCCGTTGCCACCTCATCCGCCACGACATTGGCGAACTTATTCTGCCTCGGACCCTTGGTGCGGAATTCGACGTGGCCATCGACCAGCGCGAACAATGTATGGTCCTTGCCGACGCCGACGTTCACGCCCGGATGGATCGTGGTGCCGCGCTGGCGAATGATGATGCCTCCGGCACGAATCACTTCGCCGCCGTAGACCTTCACGCCGAGACGCTTGGATTGGGAGTCGCGCCCGTTGCGCGAACTGCCGCCCGCTTTTTTATGTGCCATGAGTGATTCCTCGTTACCCGACGATCGCTTCGATCTTGAGTTCGGTGTAGTTCTGGCGATGCCCCTGGTGCTTCTGGTAGTGCTTGCGGCGGCGCATCTTGAAAATCTTCACCTTCTCGCCGCGGCCATGCGCGACGACCGTTGCCGTCACCGTCGCACCGGCGACGGTGGGCTGACCCAGACGGACGCTTTCGCCCTCTCCGACCATCAACACTTGATCGAGGATTACATTTGCGCCCACATCCGCCGGTATCTGTTCTACTTTGAGTTTTTGGCCGGGGGCAACCTTGTACTGCTTGCCGCCGGTTTTTATGACCGCGTACATGAGAGACTCCGCTTCCTGGTTTGGTTACCTTCTCATTTCCCACCAACATCGCCCACTGAGAACGGGGGAAAAGCCTTGAATTATAAGGGCGAAAGGCC
>JAYTIR010000517.1:0-1851 GCA_043731765.1 Burkholderiales bacterium | reverse complement strand
GGATGTCTTTTTCCTTCATCTTGCCGAAGACAGACTCGGTGAATGCGCCATTTGCCATGTTGCGCACGTGCAGTTCGATATATTCGTCGTCATGCGGCGGATTGCCCATTGAATAGGAGCGGCGCTTGCCGTCCTTCATGAGGATGTCGATGTATTGCCCGGCGAGAAACTGGACGCGTTCGTTTGCCGGCAGCTTCAGCTTCAAGACGATGACATCGGGCGCGACGCGGCGCATTTCCTGCACCCGGCAGGGCAGTTTGCGGATGTCGAGTTGACCGACGCCGCGGATCTCGCGCGCTTCGATAACCAGGTCCGTCAGCGGCCTGGCTTGGCAGAACAGCGCCGACCCCGCTTTCTTTTCGAACTCCGCCAGAACATAGGGCTGTGGATTGCCATAGTTCACGCTGCCCTCGAGAATTTTGCCCTTGCACGCCCCGCAGGCGCCGTTGCGGCATCCGTAGGGAAGCGTAAAGCCTTCGCGCAACGCTGCGGCAAGCACGGTTTCGTCGTCACCGCAGGTGAAAACGTGGTTGCTGGGTTTGATTGTTACCTGATGGGACATAACGTCGATACTCTGCCGAAGCCAAACGGGGTCCGGGTTAAAATAAACGCATGAGACGACTGTTGATCATCGGTTGTGGAGACGTCGGCCTGCGCCTTGCGAAAGCACTGAGGGGCCGCTGGCGCATCTACGCGCTTACTCACTCGCACGATCGCGTCTCCATACTGCGCGCGGAAGGTGTCATGCCGGTGTCGGGGGACCTTGATCGTCCGGAAACATTGGTACGAATCGCCGGGCTCGCCCAGGACGTCGTGCATCTCGCGCCACCGCCTGGTTCGGGCACTCGCGATACGCGAACCATCAACTTGATACGGGCCCTCGCGAAGGGCGGCAGTCTACCACAGCGCCTGGTTTACATCAGTACCAGCGGCGTGTACGGCGACTGCGGTGGCGAGGTAATCGACGAAACGCGCCGCGCGCTCCCAACGAGCGATCGCGCCCGGCGCCGCCTCAATGCGGAAAGGCAGATGCGCGCTTGGGGCGCCGAAACCGGCGTCCAGGTCAGCATTCTGCGTGTCCCGGGTATCTATTCCGCTGCCCGGCTTCCCATTGCGCGCCTCATGGCAGGCACGCCTGCATTGTCGCCGGAGCGCGATCCGTATACGAACCACATCCATGCGGACGATCTGGCACGTACTGTGTTGGCGGCGTTGTCCCGTGGACGCGGCGGCCGCGCCTACAACGCGTCCGACGACTGCTGGATGAAGATGGGTGAATATTTCGACATGGTGGCAAAGCAGTTCGATCTCCCTCGTCCGCCGCGCGTGAGCTGGGAGGTCGCACAGACGCAGCTTCCGGAGAACCTGCTGTCGTTCATGCGGGAATCGCGGCGACTTGCCAATGGGCGATTGAAGAAGGAGTTGCGCGTCCGCTTGCGCTATCCCACGGCGCAACTTGGCGTCGTGGCCGCCTGGGAAGCGACAAAGGCGCCTTGAACAGTGCGTCCCCGCACAGGGGACTGCGTAATCAAAGGGATTGCATGGCTGTCGACAACCGCAATGTGGTCATCGTATTGACCAATCTGCCTGATCGGGCCGCGGCAACACGGCTGGCGGCCTTGCTGGTGGAGCATCGTCACGCGGCATGCGTGAACATTCTCGCCGAATGCCAGTCCATATACCGGTGGGAGGGCAAGATAGAGGCGGTCACGGAAGTTCCCTTGCTCATCAAGACGACCCGCTCCGCGTATGCTCGCCTCGAAGAAGTGATTCGGGCCAATCATCCTTACCAGCTCCCCGCAATCGTGAGCGTTCCGGCAGGCAACGGGTTGACCGCCTACCTGGATTGGG
>JAYTIR010000516.1:0-13594 GCA_043731765.1 Burkholderiales bacterium | reverse complement strand
GTTTGATACGCTGTTTCCGCCGAGCGGAGTGTACCCCGGGCTCGCCGGTCGTGACGAGGTCCCCGTCCCGCGGTTAGAGTACCAGCGGGCACGCATCTTGCGGCGTTCAAACAGGCATATTCCACTCCAGGATCACAGACCGACATGACCGTCCGACCCGCTTCACAGGCCAACACGCCCGCCGCCGGACGCCTTGCGACCGTTCTGCAACAGCTCGCCCGCATCGTCGTCGGCAAGGACGAACCATTGAAGCTCGCCCTGGCCTGCATGCTGGCGCGCGGTCACCTGCTGATCGAAGACATCCCCGGCGTGGGCAAGTCGACGCTGGCGCAGGCACTGGCCGCCACGCTCGGCCTCAAGTATTCGCGGATCCAGTTCACGAGCGACCTGTTGCCCACCGATGTGCTTGGCGTGTCGATCTTCGACGAGCGCGCGCAGTCGTTCCGCTTTCACGCCGGACCGATCTTCAATTCGGTGGTGCTGGCCGACGAAATCAATCGCGCGCCGCCCAAGACCCAGAGCGCCCTGCTGGAAGCGATGGAAGAGCGGCAGGTGTCGCTGGACGGGCAGACGCGCATGCTGCCCGATCCGTTTTTCGTGATCGCCACGCAGAATCCGGTCGAGCAGATCGGCGCGTATCCGCTGCCGGAATCGCAGCTCGATCGCTTCCTGATGGCCATCGAACTCGGGTATCCGGACCCGGCGGCGGAGCGCGATCTCCTGGTGAGCGGCGATCGCCGCGCGAGGATTGCCGATACGCCACCCGCCGCCGACGCGGCGACGCTGGCCGATTGGCAGCGCGAAGCGGCCGAAATCCATGTCGCTCCCGCGTTGCTCGATTACGTGCAGGCGCTGCTCGCCGCCTCGCGTGGCCACTCCCCCAATGGCGGCGGCGACACCGGTGGGCGCCGCGGATTGAGTCCGCGGGCCGGCCTCATGCTGCTCGCCGCCGCACGCGCGTGGGCAATGATCGCGGGCCGGCCGATGGTGCTGCCCGAGGATGTCCAGACGGTGTTCCCGGCGGTCGCCGGCCATCGCCTCGCCGGGGGCACGCGCGCTGGAGCGGTGCAGGCTCAAGCACTCGTGCGCGCAGTTCCCCTGCCGTAGTTTCCATTCACGGTGAATCGCGGGATGACCGCCGCTCGCAATCGATTTCCGGCAAATGCAGCGTTGGCAACCGGATGGATCGCGCGTGCGCGCCAGCGCGCGTTTCGCGTAGCGCCGGCGGACCGCGAGCCGGTGGTCCTGCGCCATTCGCGCATCTACATTCTTCCGACCAAACGCGGCTGGGCGATGATCGCCACGGTCCTGACCATGCTCGTCGCATCCCTCAACTATGCATTGTCGCTGGGCGTCGGCGTCGCCTTCCTGCTCGCAGGGCTGCTGGCCGCCGCCTTGCTGCACACGTTCCGCAACCTGGCCGGCATCGAGATCACGCCGTTGTCCGCCGGCGAATCCTTTGCCGGCGGCCACGTCGCGTTCACGCTGTCGCTGCACGGCGGTGCGCTCGCCCGCAGCGCGGTCACGCTCGCGGCGGCCGGCGCGCACGCCTCGGGTGACGTCTCCGCGGGCGCCGCGTTGACGGTGACGCTCGAAGTCGACGCGCCGGCGCGCGGGCGCCAGCCGCTGGGACGCGTGACACTTTCCTCGGCGTTCCCGCTGGGGCTCTGGCGTGGCTGGGCCTATGTCCATTTTCCGCTCGCCGGCATCGTCTATCCTGCAGTTGAGATCGGCGCGCCACCGTTGCCGCACGGTGAATCCGGTCCCGACGGACTCGCTGCTGGGCGCAGCGACGACGCCGACCTTGCCGGATTGCGCGAGTTCCAGCGCGGCGACCCGCCGCAGCGCGTCGCGTGGAAAGCAGTTGCGCGCGGTGCGGGCTGGTTCACCAAGGAGTTCGATGGCATCGGCGGCGGCGGCCCAGTGACGTTGTCGTGGGCGTCGCTTCCTGCCTTACTCGACAACGAAGCGCGCCTGTCGCGACTCACCGCATGGGTCCTGGCGGCCGAACGCGCCGCGCGCCCGTTCGCGTTGACCGTTCCCGGCACCAGCCTCCCGGGTGGGCAGGGGCGCGAACACCGACGCAACGCGCTGGCGGCGCTCGCGCTGTTTCCAGGACAGGCGGGGCCGTGAGCATTGCGCAGACCCTGGGCTTCCGGCGGCGTGGGCCCCGCGCCCAGACGCCGCTCCGTACACAGCTGACCTCCGCGCAGATCGGCTGGCTCGGCGTACTGCTGCTGGCGGCTCAATTGCCGCAGGCGCCACATCTGCCCATCTGGGTTGCCGCGACCGGAATCCTGCTGGTCGGTGTGCGCCTGGTCGTGCTTCGCCACGACCGTCAGCGACCCCAGGCGCCACCGCCCCGTATTCCCTCCTGGACGCTCGTATTGTTTGCAGTGGCCGCCGCATTCGCGGTGCGCGCTTCGTTCGGGTACCTGTGGGGCCGCGATCCCTCGGTGGCATTTCTCTTCATTCTGGTCGCCATCAAATTTCTCGAAACGCGGACAACGCGGGATGGCACGCTCCTGGTGTGCCTGTCGTGCTTCCTGCTGATCACGCCGTTTTTCTACGGACAGTCGCTGTTGGCCGCGATCGCGGTGCTTCCGGCCGTGGTGCTGGTCGGCGCGACGCTCGACGCGTTGACCGTCGGCGTGGGCATCGGCGGCGCAGCCTCAGGTCGGGGTGCCGCAATCCGCCGCAGCGGCCTCATGATCCTGCAGGGTGTACCGGTGGCGGTACTGCTCTTTTTCCTGTTCCCGCGGTTCGCCGGACCCCTCTGGGGATTGCCCTCGGACCACTCGGCGCAGACGGGCTTGTCCGAAACGATGGAGCCCGGCCAGATCAGCGAGTTGTCGCTGTCAGATAACGTGGCGTTCCGCGTGGACTTCGACGGGACCCTGCCCCCGTCGCGGGAACGCTATTGGCGTGGGCCGGTGCTGTCGCGCTTCGACGGCCGTACCTGGACGGCGGGCAACGTTCAATACGGCGGCGCATTGGCGCCTGGTGGCAATGGGGCGATTACCTATACCGTCACCTTGGAACCTTCCTACCGGATGTGGCTCTTTGCGCTCGACTTGCCGGCATCGTTGCCTCGCGCGGACAACGACAGCGCCACGGGAGAGCCGGGCGGCCTGGCCGTCCTCACCCGTGACCAGCAGCTTCTTGCGCGCGCCCCGGTGACACAGCCATTGCGTTACGTGCAGCGATCGATCTTGCGCTCGTCGTACCAGGGCAACCCGCGCTTCGACGCCAATGCCAACCTGCGGCTGCCGGACCGCAATCCGCGAACGCGCGAGTTCGCGCGCGAACTGCGCGAGCGGCATCCGGACGATCGGCAGTTCATCGGCGCGGTGCTGTCCTGGTTCAACCGGGAGAACTTCGTGTACACGATGTCGCCTCCCTTGCTCAACGAGGACACCGCCGACGAATTCCTGTTCGACACGAGGCGCGGCTTCTGCGAGCACTATGCGAGCGCTTTCGTCGTGTTGCTGCGCGCCGCCGGAATTCCCGCGCGCATCGTGACCGGTTACCAGGGCGGCGAAATCAATCCGCGCGGCGGTTACATGATCGTGCGCCAGTCCGACGCGCACGCGTGGGCGGAAGCACTCATCGACGGCCAATGGCAGCGGTTCGACCCGACTGCCGCGGTCGCGCCGTCGCGCATCGAGATCGGGCTGGGTGGCGCGCTGCCGGCCGGAGAACGCGTGCCGTTCCTCGCCCGTCTCGATTCGTCGTGGCTGAAGAGCGTGCAACTTACCTGGGACGCCATCAACCACGATTGGCGCCGCAACGTCGTCGGCTTCAATTACGAACGACAGCGTTCTCTCTGGCGGGAATGGCAGCTCGACCGCCTAGTGCCATGGCAAATTGCGGCGTTGGCGGCGGCGGCGCTGTTCGCGTGGGCCGGCCTGCTTGCGGCGTGGCTCCTGTTCCGCCGCCGCCGGCAGGAACGTGCGCTGGTGCTGTGGGACGATCTGTGCCGGCGCCTGGCTCGCGCGGGCCTGCCGCGCCATGCCTATGAAGGTCCCGTGGCGTTCGCGCAGCGCGCCGCCCAACGCTGGCCGCAATTCGCGATTGCCTTCGCGGCCATCGGCCAGTCATTCTCGACCTTGCGGTACGGTGAAACCGCCGCGCCGCGCCAGCGCGACGCGCTGGTGGCCACGCTCGAGCGCGCGATCGAAGTGTTGCCCGCGCCGGCCGCGTTGCGACAGGCGACCTGAGCGTTGGAACAACGTTATAGCAACAAGCTGCGCGGGCCCGCGCTCATCCGGTTGGAAGGTATCGGGCAGGGTCCACCGGCTTGCCCAGCCGCCGGATTTCGAAATGCAGTTTCACTACGTCGGCGTCCGTGTTGCCCATTTCCGCGATCTTCTGGCCCTTGTTGACCTGCTGGCCTTCCTTGACCAGGATTTCCCTGTTGTGCGCGTAGGCGGACAACCACGTCTTGTTATGCTTGACAATGACGAGCTTGCCGTAACCACGCAGGCCGTTGCCGACATAGACGACCTTGCCTGCGGCGCTCGCGATGACCGGTTCCCCGGCCGCACCTGCGATGTCGATGCCCTTGAGGTTGGCGGTTTCGGAAAACCCGATCACGACCTTGCCCTTCGCCGGCCACACCCAGTCGAGCTTGTCTTCATCTTCTGCTTCCGTGGCCGGCGCCGCCACGCGTGGAACCTCGGGCTTTGGTGCGCCGAGCGGCGCAGCCATCGCCACGACTTCGGTCGACGCTTGCGCACTGCGGGCGACATCGCGCAATGCCTGCTCCGAATAGGGTTCCTTCACCGCCTTCGGCGAGGACTTGTAGTTGTCGGAGTTGCGGTTGGTGGAAACTGATGTGTAAGTTGAGGTGGGCGACGCAGCACCGGATGCAGCTGCGGTCACCGTAGCCGGCACCTTGAGTGGCGCGGTGGTCGCGCCGGTTCCTGCCGCCGCCGAAGTATCGACTGGCGCTGCGACACGCAGGACCTGCCCGACGCGAATCAGGTTCGGATTCTCGAGGCTGTTCCACGCCGCCAGTTCCTTGTAGTCAAGGCCGTGGTCGAGCGCGATCTGGTAGAGCGTGTCGCCACGCTTGACCGTATAAGTCGGACGGGAGTCGGTCTCGGGTCCCGGTACGGACGCGGGCGCAGGCACCGCTGCCGGCGAGGCCGGAGCCGTGGGCAGCGCGGTACGATCCTCGACCGGTGCGCGCGTACGCGAAGCGCACGCGACGAGCAGTACAGCAAGCATCGCGATGGCGCAAAGCCGCCGTGTTCGCTTTGAATTGCATGGCGGTGTCGGCAAATTGCGCATCGGCAGGTTCGGTTTGCGGTGCGCGCCGGTGTTCAGGCGACACCGGGGAGCAGGGGAACAAATCTTACCGCATCGAGCGTCTGTTCTTTGATGCCCATGGTCGTCACTTCGATGACGGTCAGGCGCTGCACGCCGCGTTCGTCGCCCGCTTGCGACAAGGGCAACACCATTCGTCCGCCGGTCTTGAGATAGGGCAGGAGCGCCGTCGGCACATGTGTCGCGCCCGCCGTCACGACGATCGCGTCGACTTCCAGCTGCTCGCCCAGATCGTGGCTGCCGTCGCCGTGCTTCAACGCCACGTTCGAAAGCTTGAGCGATTGCAGGTGACGCCGCGCCTTGGCCACGAGAGCCCCGATGCGCTCGACGCTGTAAACGTGCTTCGCAACGTGCGCCAACACGGCGGTCTGATAGCCACAACCGGTGCCGATCTCCAGCACCGCGTCGAGTTCGCGGCCATTGCGCGCAAGTTCGGTCATCCGCGCCACGATCCACGGCTGCGAAATCGTCTGGCCGTGTCCGATGGGCAGCGGCACGTCGTCGTACGCGCGTATTGCAAGCGCCTCGTCGACAAAGATATGGCGCGGCACCGCGTTCACCGCGGCCAGCACGACCTCGTCGACGATGCCCTGCTCGCGCAGTCGTTCGATCATCCGGGCGCGGGTTCGCGCGGACGTCATGCCGATGCCGGTCTGGTTCATGGCGTGGTTGCAGGAACTCCCGCCGTCCTGCGGGCGCCTACGCGCCGATCCATTCCGAGACGCCTTGCATCAACTCGCGGTTGGTGAGATCGATTTGCAACGGAGTCACGGAAACATGGCCCGTTTCGACCGCGTGAAAATCCGTGCCCTCCCCCGCATCTGCCGCCGGACCGGCCGCGCCCACCCAGTACACGGTCTCGCCGCGCGGGTTCTGCGCACGGATCACGTTCTCCGCCTTGTGCCTCCGTCCCAGGCGCGTGACCGCGAAGCCTTTGCAGTCGCCAAGCGGGATGTCCGGCACATTCACGTTGAGCAGCCACGCGCCCGCCGGCATACGCGCATGGCGGTCGACCAACTGCAGCGCGATGTCCGCGGCGGTCTCGAAATGTTTCGCCGCCTTCGACGCGAGCGAGATCGCGATCGACGGAATGCCCAGCAAGAAACCCTCCGTCGCCGCGGCCACGGTACCGGAATAGATGGTGTCGTCGCCCATGTTGGCGCCGAGATTGATGCCCGAAATCACCATGTCCGGCAATTGGTCGAGCAGTCCGGTCACGGCAAGGTGGACGCAATCGGTCGGCGTGCCGTTGACGAACAGGAAGCCGTTGGAGGCGCGGCGCACGGTCAGTGGCCGGTCGAGCGTGAGCGAGTTGGAGGCACCGCTGCGGTCGCGTTCCGGTGCCACGACCGTGATGTCGGCCTTGCCCGCAAGCGCGGCCGCGAGATGTTCGATGCCCGGCGCGAAGTAGCCGTCGTCGTTGGAGATGAGGATTCGCAATTGGGCACGCGCTGCATGCAATGTGTGCACGCGGCACGGGCGATTATACCCGCGGACGCACGCGGATTCGCGCCGCGGCGAGATCAGCGATGCGTGTCGTGCGCCTGCAGGACCGCCTGCGCCAGCGCGAACACGGCAGCGGCGTAGAGGCGGCTCTTGTTGTAGCGTGTGATCACGTAAAAATTGGGGCACGCAATCCAGTAGCTCGCACGCGGCTCGCCATTCTCCGGAGGTTCCTCCAGCAGCAGCAAGCCGATGGGATCGGCGGCAAGGTCGGCAGGCGCGTTTTCCGCGTCGACGCCATCGGCCTGCCATGCCGACCGCGGCCGGCGCTCGCTGATGCCTCCGTCGAGGCGCCGCAGCGCGGCCTCGCTGGCCTCCGGCGCGATCTGCGCGGGCAACAACACCGGCTGGCCGCCAAGCCAGTCGTGGCGCGCCAGATAATTCGCCACGCTTCCGATCACGTCCGCATTGTCGTGCCAGAGGTCGATCCGGCCATCGCCGTCGAAGTCGACCGCATACTGGCGGTAGCTGCCCGGCATGAACTGCGGCATGCCCATGGCGCCGGCGAACGAACCCCTGGGCGTGAGCGGTGACCAGCCCTGCTCATGCGCCAGCAACACGTATTCCCGCAGTTCGCCGCGGAAGAACGGTGCGCGCCGCGGGTAATCGAATGCGAGTGTGGCGAGCGCGTCGATCACGCGATACGAACCGTTGTTTCGACCATAGATCGTTTCGACGCCCAGGATGGCGACGATGATCTCCGCCGGAACGCCGTATTCCGTTTCCGCGCGCGCGAGCGTGCCCGCGTTTGCGCGCCAGAAAGCGACACCGCCGCTCACCCGGTCCGGCGCGAGCAAGGGCGGCGCGTACTCGAACCATTTGGGCGGCAGGAGCAGCGGCCGGTCCATCGCCGCCACGATCTTCGGCTGGAATTTCGCGGCCGCGAACCAGCGCTCGACCTGCTGTCGAGTAAGGCCTGATGCGACGGCGACTTCCGCTGCGAATGCGCGTACGTCGGCGCGCTTGGCGTAAGGCGCACGCGCGGGACCGGCGCTCGCGGCGACCTCAAGTTCCGCCGCCTCTGCCGACGGCATCACGAGCAACGCGAACAGAACAATTGCGCGGAACGACAAGCCAGGTTTCCCTATACATCCGAATGACTCGGAGATGGCCGATGGTATCATCGCCCGGCGTCGCGCCTGGCGTCCCGGTCATGCGCAGAATGCTTCGATTCCATGCACAAGCTCTATCCGTTCGCCCGCTCGTTTCTCTTCGCACTCGACCCGGAAACCGCGCACGATCTGGCCTTCGCAGGCCTCGACCGCGCAGCGAAATTCGGCCTGGCCCGGCTGGTCGCTCCCCGCTTGACCGCAGCGCCGGTGTCGGTGATGGGAATCACGTTTCCAAATCGCGTCGGACTGGCTGCGGGCCTCGACAAGAATGCTGCGCATCTCGCAGGATTGGCGACCTTCGGGTTCGGCTTTCTTGAAGCCGGCACGGTGACGCCGCGCCCGCAGCCGGGAAATCCGAAGCCACGCATGTGGCGGCTTCCACAGGCACAAGCGCTGATCAATCGGCTGGGCTTCAACAACGATGGCGTCGATCGCTTCCTGGCCAATGTCGCGGAATCGTCGTACCGGGGAATCCTCGGCATCAACATCGGCCGCAACTTCGACACACCGAACGAGCGCGCGGCGGACGACTACGTGAAATGCCTGCGCGCTGTCTATGCGACGGCGCACTACGTCACCGTCAACATCTCATCGCCGAACACCACCGGTCTGCGCGACCTGCAGGCCGAGGGCGCACTGGCGGCGCTGCTGGTTGCATTGAAGCGGGAACAACAGGACTTGGCGCAGCAGCACGGCCGTTACGTTCCGATCGTGGTGAAGATCGCGCCCGACCTGACCGACCATGCCATCCGCGACATCGCGCGACTGCTCGCCTTGCACCATTGCGATGGCGTCATTGCGACCAACACGACGATCGCCCGCGAGGCCGTCGCTGGTTTGCCGCATGCCGATGAAGAAGGCGGCCTGTCCGGTGGCCCGGTGCGTGAAAAATCGACCGCCGTGATCCGCTCGCTGGCCAAGGCGCTGGATGGCGCCCTGCCGATCATCGGCGTCGGTGGCATTCTCTCAGGCGAGGACGCGCGCGAAAAGGTCGCCGCCGGCGCGTCACTGGTGCAGTTTTACACCGGCCTCATTTATCGCGGACCCAAATTGGTCGAGGAATGCGTGAAGGCCCTGGCACTGCCATGACGCCGCCCGCACAGTCTCCTGCTGCGATGCCTGCGCATTCGCGCGGCACCACGTTGCTGCTCAACGTGGCGCACGCGATCGACCACATGTTCCTGCTGATCTTCGCCACCGCGATTTCGGTCATTGCCGCGGATTTCGGCTTGGCTTCGTGGGAACAGTTGATGCCCTACGGCGCAGCGGCGTTCCTGCTGTTCGGCCTGGGGTCGATCCCTTCGGGACGTCTGGGCGATCTTTGGGGCCGCCGCCCGATGATGCTGGTGTTCTTCTTCGGCATGGGCGTCTCGGCGCTGCTGGCCGCTGCGACACAGAACGCGTGGCAGATGGCCGCGGCACTCACGTTGCTCGGCACGTTCGCCTCCATCTACCATCCTGTCGGCATTCCGATGCTGTTGCAGGCGACGCAGCGTCCGGGCTGGACGATCGGCGTGAACGGCCTTTCCGGAAATCTGGGAATCGCGCTCGCCGCGTTGTCGACCGGGCTTGCCGTCAAGTTCATCGGCTGGCGCGCGGCATTTGCCCTTCCCGGGATGCTTGCGATTGCCTGCGGCTTTCTGTTCGCGCGGATGACGCCGACCGAGTCGCATCCGCCCGCTGCGCGCGTGGCGCGAACCAAGGCCATGCCCTCGTCCGTAGTGGCACGGGTTTTCTTCGTCATGACGACCGCGTCCGCGACGGGAGGCCTGTTGTTCAATTTCACGACCAATGGCAATCCGGAACTGTTGAAGGAACGTCTGGACGGTATTGTCAACGATCCCGCGGCGCTGGGCCTCCTGATGGCGGTCGTCTACGCCGTCGCCTCATTGGCGCAACTCGTGGTCGGGTGGCTCCTCGACCGCTTTGCGCTGAAGCGAATCTACATCGCGATACTGGCGCTGCAGCCTCCGCTGTTCCTGCTGGCCGCCTATGCGCAAGGGTGGCAGCTCTATGCGCTGCAGATCCTGTTCATGATCGCGGTGTTCGGCGCGATTCCGTTCACCGACGTGCTGATCGCCCGCTACGTCGACGACAGCATGCGCTCGCGCGTCGCGGGCATGCGGCTCGCCATTTCACTGGGCGTGAGTTCGGTCGCGGTGGCGCTGCTCGGTCCCGTGGTCAAGGCCGCGGGATTTCCGGTGCTGCTGGTCGCGCTCGCCGTCATCGCGGCGTGCACGCTCGCCACCGTCACCTTCCTTCCGAACGACGCACGCAGTTTGCAACCGGCGGAATGACGGCTTCTTAAGGCCGGCTGGCGGCCAGCACCTTGCCGTCGGCTTCGACGGCAACCTCGCCATCCTGGTTCGTCGCCACCGCCGCGAGCTCGACGATTCCGCCGCCATGTTTCGGCTTCGGGACGAGCGCCGTGACAGTCCACGCAATATGCAGCGTGTCGCCGGGCCGCACCGGCGCCCTGAACCGCGCGTTGTGTTCGAGGTAGGCGATCGCGGTCCCGTAAAAATACATGCCGATCGGGCCGCCAATGATCGCGCTGGTCATCATTCCATGCAGGATGCGGCCGCCGAACCTGGATTTCCTGGCGAACTCCTCGTCCACGTGCAGCGGATTGAAGTCCCCGAGGATCCCGCAGGTCATCACGAGATGCGCTTCCGTGATCGTGACCGACCGGCTGAACGTATCGCCGACGCTTATTTCATCGAACCATTTGCCGCTGTTGTCCACTTAAATCGGCTCCCACCGGAATCCCGCGGCCTCGACGCCGGCCCGCAAATGCGCGATCCCGGCGTCCACGTGCGCCGGATCGCCCTTGACGCCGAGCTCGATCCTGCGGCCCCCATCGGGCATGAATGACGGCAGGCTGAAGAGCTTCAACATGGGAAATCGGGCAACGTTCGCCTCCATCAACGGGAGCAGCTGACTTTCTCCCGCACCGAACACGACTATTGCGCGTTCCTGCGGCGGCACGCGCCGCAAGTCGGGATACCACGTGGCAAGCACCCAATCCAGCATCGGCCACGCCATCTGCGGAAAGCCCGGGAAGAAGTGGTGGTCGCGAATCGCGAAGCCCGCAACGCGGTTCACCGGATTGGGAATGACGCGCGCGCCCTCTGGAAATTCGGCCATCAACACGCGATGCGGATACGCCTCGGCGCCGAAGCGCGCCTCGATTTCCGCGACCGCCTCCGGATGACGCGCTAGCGGAAGCTCAAGCGCCGCAGCGGCCGCCTGCCGCGTGTGGTCGTCGGGTGTGGCGCCGATGCCGCCAAAGCTGAACACCAGGTCGCCGCGCGCGAACGAACCGCGCAGCAACGCGGTGAG
This sequence comes from Burkholderiales bacterium, assembly GCA_043731765.1. Taxonomy (GTDB): domain Bacteria; phylum Pseudomonadota; class Gammaproteobacteria; order Burkholderiales; family Casimicrobiaceae; genus VBCG01. Next base: position 2,306 of record JAYTIR010000516.1, on the reverse strand, counting down.
GCGATCGCGGTCGTCGCCGAGATAGTGCACGAAGTCGGGTGCCAACCCGCGCGCTGCCAGCGTTTCGATGACGTGCGGCAGGTGCTTGTCCTGCCGTTTGCCCGACAGGATTTCGTCACCGATGATCAATGCACCAATGTCCAAGATGACGATCCAACGAACCCGCGAGGCACCACCCAACCTAGTCAGCGGTGGCGACCTGCAGCTTCCCTTCCATTTTCGTCATCATGCTCGTGAACGCGCGGTCGATCAGCGGCTCGGCCTCGACCAGGCGCGCGCGGTCATTGCGGAAGCGCTCGGCCAGTTCCTCGGCAGTCATCGACAGTGCCTTCTGGCCCTGGCGGTTGGTGAACAGGTACGTGCCGCGCAGCGGACTCACCCACGCAAGTTTCGCAAAGGCAAGCTGGCCGTCGTCGGCCTCGAATTCGATCCACATGCCGCGTTCCAGGCTGCGGGCGATTTCGAGGTAGTCGTCGTCGATGATTTCGCGTTCCGGCTCGACTGGCTCCGGCACCGCATCGGTCATCGCCTCCGCCAGCGCTTCGGCCTTGGCGGCCAGCGTTTCGTCTCCCGCGGCCTTCGCCATTTCCGCCTGCACCTTGGCGGCTTCCGCCACCGCCGCGGTCGGCGAGCGCGACGCGGCCAGCGACGGCTTGACCGATGCGGCATGCGCCTCGACCAGGTTGGCCATGAACGCTTCGCGATCGGCCGGCGGCCACCCTTGGCTATGCATGCCGGCGGACAGGCGCTTGAGCAGCGAGGGCAGCAGCGCAACCAGATGCCGGCGGTCTTCGGGCGTCTTCTTCGGCTGGATGCTCCAGACCAGGTCCTCGAGTGTCGTTACCGCGGAACCCCACGATTCGCTTTCCTCGCCATCGTGCAGATAGATGTAGGAAAGCGTGCCTTCCCAGTTCTGCCGCAGGAAGGTCGCCAGGAAATTCGGCACCGGGTAGTCTTCGATCCGGCGCTCGATCTCCGATTTCGCGACGACCGTGGAAATCTGGTGGCGGTCGCGCTGGTTGATTTCCTCGGCCGTGGTCTGGATGTTCGCTTCGGCGGCCTTCTCTTCCTCCGCCAGAAATGCTTCCAGTTCGGCACGCTGCTCGTCGAAGATGGTGAGGTCGTCGGAAAAATTGTCCAGAATCTGGTGGACGATCACGCTGATCTGCTTGTACAGCGGATCTTCCTGGCCCATCACCGGGGACCAGCCCAGTCCCGCCTGCGCCAGTGCATTGACCAGGCGCCGCGACGGATGCGACTTCTTGGCGAAGAACGCGCCGTCGAGCATCGCGGCCTTCAGCACCGGGATCTGCATGCGCGCCACCAGCGCCTTGATGCCGTCCGGGAGGTCCCTGGTATCGAAGATGAAATCGAACAGCATCGCGACCATCTCGATGGTCATCGATTCGATCTGGTTCGCCTTCTTGCCGAGCGGGGACTCCTGCAGGTCGCGCAGAACGTTGTGCATCCCCTGTGGAATGCCGGAGAACGCAACCGCCGCGCCGCCGACGTCGAAGCCCGTCTGTCCTGCCTGCAGCCTCGTCAGTCCTTCATGCAGATCCTGTGTGGAAATGATCGGCGCACCCGGGACGTATCCCGACGGCGTGGGCGGCATCGGTGAAAACGCGTAGCCGCCCTGCACGGGCGATTGAATCTGCGGGAAATCTCCTCCCGGTGGTGCGGCCGCGCCGCCCATCGCCGCGCCGCCCATCGCCGCGCCCATCGCCGCACCAAACGCTTCCACCATGCCGTGCGGCGACATCTGTGGCGCCGAACTTGGTGTCGCGCTGCCATACATGCGCTTGAACATGGCCATCACGTCGACTTCGGGCGGCGGCGCGTTGGCATTGGCTTGGGCCTTCGCCCGTGCCGCTTCCGCACGCGCGTGCTCACGATCCGCGGCGCCGCCACGATTGATCGCCGACGGGCGCGCCGCGGCCGGAACAACGTTGAGTTTGGTCAAATGCTTGTTGAGATCGGCGTAGATGACGGCGATGTCGCCCATGGGCGCCTGATTCAGCTCCTTCAGGATCTGAAACTTGATGCGCCGGTCGGTCTTGACCGTCTTCAGCGCCTCGGCGAATGCCTCGACAATCGCCGCAGGTGCCAGGGGATTCGAATCCGTTCCGAGGTCGGGCTGGCCGAGCAGATAGCCCAGACCGCGATTCAAGACCACCAATTCGTCGTGAGAAAGATTCTCGACGATCCGGGTGATGTTCCCGGTGAGCACCGACTCGTCCATCGACGACGTTTCGACAAGCGTGAGATTCGCCGCGTCCGCCTTGGAAAAGTCTGCCTTCTCGGGC
>JAYTIR010000515.1:0-14355 GCA_043731765.1 Burkholderiales bacterium | reverse complement strand
TATTCGCAATGTCGTGCCTGCTGTTCGCGGGCTGTCAAACGATCCCGATCCCCGGACCCGTCGCGCCGCCGGTCCCCGCGCCGCCGACCACTCCCGCGCCCACGGCGCCCCCGCGTCCCGTCTTCACCCCGTCCGCGTGGACCGATTTGCCCGGCTGGAGCAGTGACCCCGTCGAGGCCGTTTGGCCTGCGTTCCGGATTGGCTGCCGCGCGCTTTTAGACGATCCGAAAACGCAGCCACTTTGGCAACAGCCATGCGCCGATTCGGAGCATGTGGATGCGACCAGCGCGAAAGGCGTTCGCACTTTCTTCGAGTCTCATTTTATCCCATACCGCGTCGCGGCCGCCGACGGCAACGTCGTCGGACGCGTCACCGGCTACTACGAGCCTCTGCTCAAGGGTTCGCGGGAGCGCAAGGCGCAGTTCGCCGTGCCTTTGTATGCGCCGCCGGACGACCTGTTGACCGTCGACCTGTCCGACCTGTATCCGGAACTCAAGGACAAGCGTGTGCGTGGTCGCGTGGAAGGCAAAAAAGTAGTGCCCTACTGGACGCGCGCAGACATCGAACGCGGCGCGACGCCCCTGTTCGGCAAGACGCTCGTCTATGTCGCCGATCCGGTCGAGGCATTCTTTTTCGAGATCCAGGGATCGGGCCGCGTCGAACTCGCCGACGGATCGGTGATTCGCCTGGGATACGCCGACCAGAACGGCCACCCCTTCCGCTCCATTGCGCGCGTTCTGATCGACCGCGGCGACCTGCCACGCGAACGGGCATCGTTGCAGGGCATCAGCGCGTGGGCGAAAGCCCATCCGGTCGAGACGCGCGCTTTGCTCGACGAAAACCCGAGCTATGTTTTCTTTCGCGAAGTGCCGTCTCCTGCGCCGGGTTCACTCGACGCACGAATCGACGGACCCATGGGCACGCTTGGCGTGCCGCTGCTGGCGGAACGCACGATCGCCGTCGATCCGCGCGCCATTCCTCTGGGTGCGCCCGTCTTTCTTGTGACGACCCTGCCGCTGTCCAAAACTCCGCTGGAACGTCTGGTGATGGCGCAGGACACCGGCGGCGCAATTCGTGGCGCGGTGCGCGCGGATTTTTTCTGGGGATTCGGACCCTATGCCGGACGCGAGGCCGGCCGGATGCTGCAGGACGGCCGGATGTGGTTGCTGTGGCCAATTGGCGGCGATCCCATGTATTGACCCGTCGTATTCGCTGCCCTTGCAATCTGGCCGTTGCTTTGTGCCTTCCGCACGCCGGATCGCGGAAGAAAATCGGCGCCACACGGGCGCCGGTTGGGAATTGGCGCCGACCTCGGCCGGCGCCCTAGGGGATCGAAGCGGGGTCAGGGCTGTACGCACATCACGACGCCCTCGTGGATCCAGCCCAGCGCCTGCGTCTGGTCGAGCGCCTGCTGAGTGACGGTGAAGCGGTGATTGATTGCGCCAACCGTTGTCGGGTTGTTGTAGAAGCGATGGACCGCGAGCAACCCGGCCGGACACTGGCCGTTCACGGCCTGCGTTGTGGAGAACACGTGCCCCTCGAACGTCCATGCGGCCAACTTTGTAATGACCGATTGGCATTCCGTGGGGTCCGCGGTGAAGAAATGTGAATCCGGTCCTTTCGGCGGCATTCCGTAGAATCGGCAGACGGCGCTCGTGCCCGAGCCCACGTTGAATGATTGCCCGGTCCGTTGCCATTTACCGGCCGCATCGAGCCCCGCTATCTCGGCCGGATTGGCGGTGACGAAGAAATGCCCGAGCGCCGGGTTGAAGAACTCGACGGCCTTGGGACCCTGTCCGGTCATGGCGCCGACCGTCGTCCGCGTCTCGATTTCTCCGGCCTCGATCATGCCGTCCGGCTGGACCCAGCCGCTGACTTCGACCGCCACGCCAACGGCCAGTGGCGCGTCCTTGGTGTCGATCTTCGTCGCGGCAGTGACGTTGACGAGCTTGTCATCGACTTTCCACACGCCGATCAGCCCGGTGGACCCGGTCGGCAATGCGACGACGTTGCCCCAGAATTCGAGCGCGGGCTCGGACGCGCCATTGCCTTCGGTCGTCTCGACCTTGGTCGCCGCGAGTGCGCCAGCGGCGTCGAGCGCACCATGCGCCTCGACGCTGGCGCCAACGATAAAGGGACCGTCCTCCGCGTCGAGCACTGTGCTCGCCGACACGATCACCGCGCGGCCGCCAACCTGCCAGTTGCCGATCAGTCCGGACGCGGGAAGCGTCTCGATTTTCCCGACCAGCTCGACATTGCCCGGCACCGGAACCTTTCCACCCGGCGCGCCTGGTGCAGACATCTTCACCTCGATCTTGCTGGCGACGATCGCTCCGCTCGCATCCGGGAGCCCGTCTACTTCGACTATGGCGCCGACTGCAATCGACCCGTGTTCCTGATCGAGCGCCGTCGTACTGACAACGATCACGACCCGCCCGCCGACGTTCCAATTGCCGAGGAGCCCCCCAACCGGCAGGCTGACGATCGGTCCGACGAATTCGCCATCGCCCGACCCGCCCGGTGCCGGCGGCGGGCCGACGCCGATCTTGACCTCCATCTTCGACGCCAGAAGTGATCCGTTTGTCTGTAGCGCTCCCTCTACCTCAACCATCGCGCCCACGCCGACCGTACCGTCCTCCTGGTCGATCAGGGTCGCGGCATTGGTCTGGACCGCCTTGCCTGCGATCATCCAATCGCCGACCAGGCCGCTGGCGGGCATCGTCTGCACGACGCCCGAAATTTCTGTCGCGCCGTCCGAATCCATAACCGGAGTGACGCCCATGCCGTCCTTCGCGACCGCGGCCGCATAGAACAGTAGCGAGACCAGCCACAGGGTAAAGGCAGTTGCGTAGCGTATGGTTTTTCTTTTCATTTTCAACCTCTTGGGAGTATGTTCGCGCTGTCGCGCGTGAATGGGCAAGGCCACTTTCGTCTATTCCATTGTCATAAACATACGCCGATGACATCTATTCCACAACCCCCCAAACGCGTCGGGGCGCGCAAATGGGTGCCGTCGTAGCGGCAAACTCGATCGGGATTGGACCGGAGAAGCGACCCGCCTAAGCTTGGGCTAGCCAGTCGAGGCGAGGATTTCCTCCGCCTGTTTGTCGGCGTGATACGACGAGCGCACCAGCGCGCCGACGGCCGCGTGTCGGAATCCCATCGCATAGGCTTCGCGTTCGAACATCGCGAAACCATCCGGATGAACGTAGCGCAACACCGGCAGATGCGAAGGCGTCGGCTGCAGGTACTGGCCGATGGTCAGCATGTCGATGTGGTGCGCGCGCATGTCGCGCATGGCCGCGAGAATCTCGTCGTCCGTCTCGCCTAACCCTACCATCAGTCCAGACTTCGTCGGGATGTCCGGGAACTGCGCCTTGAAATCGCGCAGCAGCGAAAGTGAATGCATGAAATCGGAGCCCGGGCGCGCCTGTTTATACAAGCGCGGCACCGTCTCGAGGTTGTGGTTCATCACATCCGGCGGGGCCTCGCGCAGTATGGACAGCGCGCGGTCGAGCCGGCCGCGGAAATCGGGAACCAGAACTTCGATCTGCGTGGCCGGCGAATGTTCGCGCACCGCGCGGATGCAATCGACAAAATGCTGCGCGCCGCCGTCGCGAAGGTCGTCGCGGTCCACACTTGTGATCACGACGTACTTGAGCTTGAGCGCCGCGATCGTCCTGGCGAGGTTGATCGGTTCTTCGGCATCGAGCGGCAGAGGACGGCCATGGCCGACGTCGCAGAACGGGCAACGGCGGGTGCAGATGTCGCCCATAATCATGAACGTCGCCGTACCCTTGCTGAAGCACTCGCCGATGTTCGGGCAGGACGCTTCCTCGCACACCGTGTGCAGGTTGTGCTCGCGCAGGATCTTCTTGATCTCGGCGAAGCGCGGCGACGATGAAGCGCGAACGCGGATCCATTCGGGCTTCGGCAGGCGTTCCGCGGCGATCACCTTGATCGCGAATTTGGCAAATACGCCGGCGGTCTTTGCGGCGCCACGGTGCTTGATGCCGGCGGTGTTGGCCGGCGCGTTGGGGATGGGGTTGTCCATGGTCATCTGTGCGTCAATTTCGTAGCGAGGATCGGCGCCAGTTCTGCGCCTGCCGCTTCCAGTGTCCGCACGACGCCGAGATCGGCGAGTTGCGTCACCTTGAGACCGGGAAAACCGCACGGGTCGATGTCGGCGAAAGGCGCCAGATCCATCGCGATGTTCACTGCCAGCCCGTGATAAGTACAGCCATTGCGCACTTTAAGCCCCAGTGCCGCGATCTTCGCTTCGGCGCCCGCGGCCAGCACATAGACACCCGGGGCCGAAGCCTTGCCGGAGGCGGAAATTCCAACAGAATCAAGCCATTGTACCACTGACGCCTCGATGCGCCGGACCATGTCGCGGATCCCCATCTTCGGGCGACGCAAGTCGAAAAGCGTGTAGGCAATGAGCTGGCCCGGGCCATGATAGGTGACCTGCCCGCCGCGGTCGACCTTGATCGCCGGAATGCCGTTGTCGCGCAACAAGTGCTCGCGCCGGCCCGCAAGTCCCAGCGTGTAGACGGGAGGATGTTCGGTGAGCCAGATTTCGTCGGGTGTGTTGGCGACACGCGCGTCCGTGAATGCCTGCATCGCCCGCCATGTCGCTTCGTAGCCGGTGCGACCGAGCGCGCGAACGACGACACCCGTCGGTGCGTCGATACGCGCCGGCGTCATGTCTGCTTGACCCATATGTCGGCGGGGAACTCATGTTCCTCCAAGGCAAGCGCGTGCGTACGCTGCCAGACCACGCGATCGCGCGCGACCGACAGCATCCAGGTCTGCTGCTCGAGCGGTGATGGCCGCGCAAATGCGTGTGGATTCAGCACGGCACAACATCCGCCATGCTCCGGGTCGCGCACCGATTCATAGCGGATCGCGCCGATGCCGGCATTCCGCGCAGCGACGCCGAAGCGCTGGCATCCGGCGTAGTCGCCGCTTCGCGTCCACGTTTCGCGATCGCGTCGGAACGGCGGTTCACGCAGGTCCACGGCCCCGGTCGCGAGCTTCACGCGGAAGACCGTCTGCGGCTTGGATGGCATTGAATGCAACGCGGGGACGTCAAGCAAATGACGCCAACGCCAAAACCCAAGTTCCGCGCAAGCCGTGCGCACCGCGTCGGCGGCGTAGAACACGCCCGCATCGTCCGGTCCACGAAAGCGCGATCCACCCGGCGGCGGTGCATAACGAAAGGGCGTGAAAAGCAGGTAGTGCAGACGCGCGGCGCCTTCGGGAATCGTGGGCTTGCCGTCGTCCAGCACACGCTCCAGCACATGCTGCTCGTCGAGCGTATCGACGAGCGCCCGGGTGGACACCACATGTTGCGCCTCGACTGCGCGCCAGACATCGCCGGCGAACGGCGCGGCGCTAGAGGCGACCGCGCGCGGCGTCCAGGTACGTGACGACACGAACCATTCCCTCGACTGAGCGCAGCAGATCCTTCGGACGCGCGGCGAGAGCCAGGTTTTTGCTGGCGAGCCAGGTGCGCGCCGTCTCCTCGTGTCCCCACAGGGCGTCGAGCGAACGGAACATGCGCACGAGCAACCGCGCCAGCTCCCATTCCTTGGCCCGGTCGGGTGAGAGCAAGTACTTGCCAGCAAAAAGCCGGGAGGCCGTCGCCGTCGATACCCCCAGTGCTGCCGAGACGTCGCGCTGCGTGAGGTCGAGCAACTTCGCCGCGCGCACCGCGGCCTTGCTGAGCACGACGGCCTCGGACAGGGGCGCGCGGAGGGGTTGCGGAGAGGCGTTCATGTGGAAAGTATTTGATGTATATCTTGCTCCGGAAACGGCCTTTCTGCAACCCCTTCGGTCCATGGTCTCGCGGTTGCGGGCGTCCCTGCATTACGGTGGGACTTGAACGCGGCGCCCCGAACCGTTCAGAGCACCATCTTCACCATCGGATGCGCGACGAGTTCCCGATACAGATTGTCGAGTTGCTCGCGCGAGCCAGCATTGACCGTCGCCGTGAACGAAAGCCAATTGCCTTCCTTGGACGCGCGCATCTCCAGCGCCGAAGGATCGAAATCGGGTGCGTGCTTGCGGACGACATCCGAGACGGCCTGCGCGAATCCGTCCTGCGTGCGGCCCATGACCTTGATCGGAAACGTGCACGGAAAGGTCAGCGCGGATTCGCGCTCTTCCGCATGGAGGGCGTCGAGGGCAGTGTCGGTCTTGGTCATGGCGGGCTCCGGCCGGGCCTCAAGTTTCGTACTAGCCCGGCGATCCCATCAATATGCGGGCACCGCGATCCTGTTGCAACACACTTGGCGCCGCCAGCTTACCTGCTGTACATGTAATCGCGCGTGAGCGGGTGCGGCAGACGGCCGTCGGACCGGGGTTTTCCGGCCATCACCTGCCACAACGACAGCCAGCCACGGTCGAACGCATGCGCCGACCCGGCCATGTAGATGCGCCAGATCCGATATCTTTCGTCGCCGACCTCGGCCCGCGCGACATCGGCATTGGCCTCGAGCCGATCGACCCAATGCCACAGCGTCCTGGCGTAATGCTCGCGCAGCGATTCGGCATCGATGGGCTCGAGTCCCTCCTTCGCCATGCCCTCGATCACATGAGCCACATGCGTGAGTTGCCCGCCCGGGAAAACGTAGTCCTCGACGAAGTCGCTGATGCCGCTGCCCAGGCTCTGCGCAGTGACCGAGTTGAGCGTGATGCCATGGTTCAGCACCAGCCCGCCCGGCTTGAGGACGCGGTAGATTTTCCCGAAATAATGCGGGAAACGATGAACACCGACGTGCTCGAACATCCCTACGCTTGCGACCTTGTCGTAGCCCGCATCATCGGGGAGGTCGAGATAATCGCGCAGTTCAACGCGCACGCGCCCGGACAGGCCACGCGCCGCGATTTCCCGCGTCACGTGGTCGAACTGGTTTTGCGACAGCGTGATGCCGGTGGCCTCGACGCCGTAACGTTCGGCAGCGTGGAACAGCAGCGCGCCCCAGCCGCAGCCAATGTCCAGGAACCGCTCGCCTGTGTCGAGGCGCAGCTTGCGGCAGATATGGTCGAGTTTCTGGAATTGCGCCGCATCGAGGGTATCGCCGTCGTGCCGGAAATACGCGCAGGAGTAGACCATCCGCTCGTCCAGCCATATCCGGTAAAACGCATCGGACACATCGTAGTGGTGTGCAACGTTTCGGCGGTACCCCCGTTTCCTGTTCAGCCAGGCCTTGAGCCGTGTGCGTGCGCGATCCTGCGACACCGATCCCACCATGGATTCCGCGACGCCGAGCATCCGCCGCGCGCTGCCGGTGAAGTCGAGGTCGCCCCGGACGTATGCGCGCGCCAGCGACCCGAGCGCCGGCGAAGCCAGTGCGCGCAGGCCCCTCCATGAGCGGGCGACGATGTCGACGATGGGCGCGGTGGAAAGAGGCACGCGCGCGCCGTCGGGCAAGACGAGCGTGACGGGCACGTTGCGCCCGTCATAGCGGCTCGCGATGAAATGCTGGAGCGCTTCGGCCATGGTCCACAGCCCCCGTCTGAAGTTGACGACGTCCGCTAGCGGTCCCAAGCCACTGGCACCGCCAAGGGTGAAAGTCTAGCAAGTTGTGGCGCAAGTTTGCATCTGGGGAGGCGCAGTGTTTTGACATGGCGCAACCCGCCGCCTAACATCGGAACCATCCAAAACGCGGCACGCGGGCGACCGTGGCGCCGTCCTAGCCCGTACATGTCGACCCCGCGCCAGGTGGCAACCACTGTGGCAACCTCGCCGCAGGCTTTCGATACCTTGCAGTTCCGCGACGCGCTCGGGGAGTTCGCGACCGGCGTCACGATCATCTGCGCGCGCACCGGCGACGGCCGCTACGTCGGACTCACGGCCAATTCCTTCAATTCGGTGTCGCTCGACCCCCCGCTGGTCTTGTGGAGCCTGTCGCGGCGCTCATTGAGCCTGCCCGCGTTCGAAGCCGCGGAGCGTTACAGCGTCAATGTGCTGTCCGCGGCGCAGACGGAACTCGCACGCCGCTTTTCCCGGCCCCACGAGGATCGCTTCGCCGGGGTCGGCTTTCGGATGGGATGGGCGGACGCGCGGCTGATCGACGGCTGCGCGGCCTGGTTCGAATGCCGCCATCACACACGGCATCGCGCCGGCGACCATATGATATTCATCGGCGAGGTGGCGACCTGCGAACGCACCAAAGGCCGCGGGCTTGTGTTTCACCACGGACGCTTCGGGTCGGTGGTGCCGGTGCCGGATCCCTGACGGGCTGAAAAAACTCCGGTGTCATTCCGAGGAGCCTGGGCGACGAGGAATCTTCGGTCAGTGCGCCTTCGGCTTTTTTGCCTGGAAGATTTCCCACATCTTGCGGAACACGGGGCCGGGACGGCCGCCTGCGAACAGCTTGCCGTCAACCGTCGTGACCGCGAGCACTTCCTTGGTCGATGACGACAGCCACATTTCGTCCGCCGCAAGTGCCTCGGCCTTGGGCACAGGCCGCACCGCCAACGGAATTCCGGCCGCGCGCGCGAACTCCATCGTCGCGTCGTAGGTAATCCCGGGCAGGATGAGGTTGTCCTTCGGCGGAACAACGATCGTTCCGCCCGCAACGATCAGCACGTTCGACGCGGACGCCTCGGTGAGGAAGCCGTCGCGGAACATCACGGCTTCGACCGCGCCGTGGTCCGCGGCAAGCTGACGCATGAGCACGTTGCCCAGGAGCGAGATCGTCTTCAGGTCACAGCGGTGCCAGCGGTTGTCCTCCGCCGTGACGACCGCGACACCTTTCTCGACAATTTCGCGCGACGGCGTGGCCAGTGGATTGCTCATCATGAACACGGTCGGTGTCGCGTCCTTCGGGAACGTGTGGTCCCGCTTCGCCACGCCGCGCGTCACCTGAAAATAGACACCCTGGTCCGCAAATGGCTGGCGACCGATCAAGGCGCGCACCAGCGCTTCCCACTGCGCATCGGTGTGTGGATTGGTCAGGCCGATGCCGTCGAGACTGCGCTGCAGCCGCGCGAGATGATGCGGCATGCGGAACGGCTCGCCCGCGTACACGGGAATCAACTCGTAGACACCGTCGCCAAAGATGAAGCCGCGGTCAAGCACGGACACTTTCGCGTTGCCCAGCGGAATGAATTCACCGTCTAAAAATACAATCTGGTCGGGATCGAACATGGTCGGAAATCGTTACTCGGTTGACGTAAAAATCGCGGTTGGCGTCACGCACGCTTGAACCACAGGCGAATCGTATCCCACGCGCGGCCGAAGAATCCTGCCGCCGGCACTTCCTCCAGCGCAATCAGCGGAAACTCGGCCACCAGCCTGCCTTCGAGCGCGACCTTCACCGTCCCCACGCGCTGCGCACGAGCGATTGGCGCCACCAGCGTTTCCTGCGCCTCCATCGTCAGGGACAGCTTGTCCGCCTTTCCCTTGGGCAGCGTCAGATAGCGGTCGGCCAGGAAGCCGGCGGGTACCTCTTTCATCGTGCCCTTCCATACGCGGAGCGTCGAAATCGTCTTGCCCGATTGATAGAGCTGCACAGTGTCGAACGCCTGGAACCCCCAATTCAGCAACTTCTGCGCCTCGTTCGCACGTGCAGCGTCCGAACTCGCGCCAAGCACGACGGCCAGCACGCGCCGCTCCCCATGCTTCGCCGACGCGATCAGGCACCACCCCGCGGCGTCGGTGTGTCCGGTCTTGACGCCGTCGACACTGGCGTCGGTCCAGAGGAGACGGTTGCGGTTTGGCTGCGTGATGTTGTTGTAGCGGAATTCCTTCTGCGAGTAGAGCGGATAGAACTCCGGGTAGTCGTTGATCACCGCGCTGGCGAGTTTCGCCATGTCCGCGGCGGTCGAGTAATGCTCCGGTGCCGACAGCCCGGTGACGTTGACGAAGTGCGTCTTCGCCATGCCGAGCCGAGTCGCTTCAGTGTTCATTCGTGCGACAAACGCGTCTTCGCTGCCCGCGGTGAGTTCGGCCAGCGCAATCGACGCATCGTTGCCCGACGCGATGACCATGCCGTGCAGAAGCTCGTCCACGCTCACCGCGCGCCGCGGCTCGATGAACATCCGCGAACCTTCCGCGCGCCACGCGCGCAGGGACACGTTCACCATCTGCGACGGCTGGATGGTCTTCGCGCGAAGCGCGCCGAATACGATGTACGCCGTCATCAGCTTGGTCAGCGACGCGGGATCCCTTCTTTCTTCGGCATTGACACCCTCGAGCGTCTGGCCGCTCGTGACATCGACCAGCAGATGCGCAGTCGCGACAATCGACGGCGCAGGAACCGCCCCTGCAGGGATCGCCAAGGCAGCAGAAGCCGCAGGGGTCTGCGCAAGGCCGGGCGCCGGAGCGGCGAGCGCCGCGGCTAGGAGCGCGGCAACGAACGCGGCAAAAAACGGGCGTCGGGTCATATGCGGCGGGAAAACGCATGATTATACCGGTCGCGAATTCCGGCTCTGCGGCCACGATGATTCCGATATGAACTTCAAGGAACCTCTGATCACGTGTCACGCGGGCGGGAATAAGGACCAACGCAGCCGTGTTCGCATCGGTCATGCACGACACTTCGGGAAGACCCTCATGACTGCGACGCTGCGCTGGATGCTGGCGATTTTCTTGACGTTGGTTGCGTCGCACGCGGGCGCGTCCTTTCACACCTTCGTCATCAACGAGATCTACTCGAACGCCGATGGGACCGTTCAGTATGTCGAGCTGCGGGAAGCAGCGGGCTTTGGCGGCCAGAATTTACTGGCCGGACTCACGCTGACCAGTACCCACGGCGGCGTAACCAAGACCTTCTTCTTTCCGGGCAACATCCCCCCTAACACGGCACTCAAGAGGGTCCTGATCGCGACGCAGGGCTTCGCGGCGCTGGGCCTCGTCACACCGGACTACGTCATTCCGAACGGATTTCTCGCCACCGACGGCGCAACCGTGATCTACGCTTCATTGCCGGGCCAGGCCCGGATGACCTACGCCACGCTGCCCATCGACGGCGTGACCGCGCTCACCCAAAGCGGCGCAATGGTACCGAACGCCCCGACGAATTTCGCGGGCGCGACGGCCAGCCTGGTGGCGCTCCCGGTAACCGCGGTGGAGTTCTACCGCGCCGTGACCGACCACTATTTCATCAGCGCGCTGCAGCCGGACATCGACGCACTGGATTCCGGCCGCTTTGCGGGATGGGTTCGCACCCTGCTTTCGTTCAAGGTATTTCCAACGCAGGCCGCGGGCGGCGCCGGCGCAAATCCGGTCTGCCGTTTCTATATTCCCCCGCAGCACGGCGACTCACACTTCTTCTCGGCCGACCCGGTCGTGGAATGCGCGAGCGTCCTCGCAAAAATCCTGACGGACCCCAATTTCAGCGGTTATGTCTACGAAACACCCGACGCTTTCTACATCGCGCTGCCCGACAAGATGACCGGTGCGTGCCCGATGGGGACAATCCCCGTGTATCGCGTGTGGAATCAGCGCATCGATTCGAACCATCGCTACACCGCGGACCGGTCCGTGCGCGACGCGATGGTCATGAAAAATTACATTGCCGAAGGCTACGGACCGGACATCGTGATCATGTGCGCGCCTGCCTAGGGAACGAGCGGAAGTACGCCGATCACTGCGCCATCGGATTTCTCGAGCACGATGGTCATCGCGCCGGTGCGGGTACGCAGCGGCAGGAACACCAATCCCTCCACGGACTTGCCGGATGCGTTGACGAGTTTCGCGACGGCCTCGGCATTTGCGGGACTTTTCTGCGCCAGCTTGACCAAAGGTTCCCCGCGTGCGGCGGCTTCCCGAGCCGCAGTGGAATACGGAATATAAAACCGTGGATAGGCGGTGAAATCGGGGCCGCCGCCGGCTGATTCGATGCTGATCTGCAATTGAACTCCCGGATCGACGGGAATGCGAGCCGCGGCAAGCCGTGGTCCGGTCAGCGGCAGTGATTGAAACTCCGGGAGTCTGGCCTCGGCCATACCCTCGGTCACGACGTTGTTGGCCGCCACCACGTCGAACACGCCGCGGAGATAGACGACAAATGCCGGACGAGCAGAGGCCATCACGTTGACCCCGTAGGCGAGCGCTGCGACCTGCAGCATTACGATGACTGCAAGATCGTAGATCAGGCTCTTCTTCGCGGGGTTGAACACGATGAACGTGAGCAAGGGGCCGAGCACGACGTCGACGCCAACCAGCAACATCAGCAACGTGCTGCCGCCCGCGGCCTCGAAGTAAGGACTGGGGTACCAGAGCAGCAGCATCACCACAACGATTGTCGCCGCGACCATTGCGCTGATGCCCAGGTGGATCAGCGCCGCCTGCCGGCGAGTGAAGCGCGCGAGAATCTCCGGCGAAAACATGTTCAATTCGGTGCCACCTGTCCTTTGCCCCTGGTGAATGCAAAATCGACATCGGGCTTGCGGCCGGCGATCACATCGGCGAGCGAGCGTCCGGAGCCGCACGCCATCGTCCAGCCCAGCGTGCCGTGGCCCGTGTCCAGGAAAAGGTTGCGGTAACGCGTGCCGCCGACCAAGGGAACGTTGGATGGTGTCGCAGGGCGCAGGCCCGTCCAGAATTGCGCGCTGTCGCGCTCGCCGGCGTCGGGGAACAGTTCGAAGGTCCGCCGGATCAATGCATCGCAGCGCACGAGGTTGAGGTCCTTGCTGTAGCCCGACAATTCCGCCGTTCCCGCGACCCGCAGCCGGTCGCCCAGCCGCGTGAACACGATCTTCCACGCGAGGTCGGTGAGCGACACCGTCGGCGCGCCGCGATGATCGTCGATTGCGATCGTCGCCGAATAGCCTTTCGCCGGATAGATGAGACAGGGCACACCGAGCGGCTTCAACAGGAACGGACTGTAGCTGCCGAGCGCCAACACGTAAGCGTCGGCAGCGAGCACTTCCTTGCGGTGCTCCTCGTTGATGCAGCGCACGCCGGTCATCGCATCGCCTTCCGCTTCCAGGGCGGCGATCGCCATGCCCCAACGGAATTTCACGCCATGCTCCCCCGCCATGCGCGCGAGTTCCTGCGTGAAGCGCTGCGCGTCGCCGGATTCGTCAGAGCTCGTGAAGATGCCCCCGGCGAGCTGCTCGCGGCATGACGCAAGCGCGGGCTCGATGGCGACGCACTCAGCGACGGTCTTCACATCGCGGTCGCAGCCGAATTTGCGCATCAGTTCGGCCGAGTCCACGCCCTGCGCGAATTCCTTCGGGTCGGTGTAGAAGGAAAGGATGCCGCGCTCGAGGTGGTCGTATTCGATTCCGGTCTGCGCGCGCAGTTCCTTCAGGCAATCGCGCGAGTACAGCGCGAGATTCAGGCACTGGATCGTGTTGTGCCGCGTGCGCGACGGCAGGCACTCGTAGAAAAATTGCAGCCCCCAGCGCCATTGCTGCGTATCCGCGCGCAACCGGAACAGCAACGGCGCGTCGTCACGCCCGAGCCACTGCAGGATCTTGAGCGGCGCGTCCGGATTGGCCCACGGCTCCGCATAGGACGCCGAGATCTGCCCGCCATTCGCGAACGAGGTTTCCAGCGCCGCCCCGGGGTGGCGATCGAGCACCGTGACTTCGTGGCCGTCCTGCGCGAGATACCACGCGGCCGTGACGCCGACCACCCCCGCACCGAGGACCAGGATGCGCATCAGGCCGGCGCCGAATCCGATTCCGGCTCCGCGTCACCGTATTCGCCGAACGGGATGCAACTGCAAAACAGATTGCGGTCGCCGTACACATTGTCGACTCGCGCCACCGGCGGCCAGTACTTCACCGCCTTCTGCGCCGCCGTGGGATAGGCCGCGGACAAGCGCGAATACGCGTGCGTCCATTCATCGGCGGACACCGCGGCCGCCGTGTGCGGCGCGTGCTTCAGCGCATTGTCGGCGCGGTCCATCCGGCCCTCCTCGACGGCGCGAATCTCCGCGCGAATCGCGATCATCGCATCGATGAAGCGGTCGAGCTCCACCTTCGGTTCGGATTCCGTCGGCTCCACCATGAACGTGCCGGGAACCGGGAAACTCATCGTCGGCGCGTGGAAGCCATAGTCCATCAGCCGCTTGGCGACGTCTTCCACCTCGATTCCCGACGTGGCCTTGAGCGGGCGCAGGTCGAGGATGCATTCGTGCGCAACCAGTCCGCCGGGGCCCGCATAAAGCACCGGGTAGTGCGGTGCGAGCCGCTTGGCAATGTAGTTCGCGGCGAGAATCGCGCTCTCGCTCGCCGCCTTCAATCCCTCGCCGCCCATCATGGTCACGTACATCCACGAGATCGGGAGAATGGATGCGCTGCCGTATGGCGCGGCGGATACCGGGCCGATCGCGCGCGCCGCGCGGTCTGCCTCCGGCATGTCGCGATGCGCGGGGAGGAAGGGCGCCA
>JAYTIR010000514.1:0-2189 GCA_043731765.1 Burkholderiales bacterium | reverse complement strand
GGCGCGGCGGTGTCGCCGGAAATCACGTTTACGCCGTCCACGCTGGTCACGACAAGTACGCGGCCGTTGGTGCAGTTGCGGATGCGCACGGCGTATTCGTGGCCGGGCATGCCGACGATGTAGTTGCGCCCGTTCTTCGCATAGACCGGTAGCGCCGCGCCGTCGGCGCGATCGTAGACATCGACCTGCACGAGCCGGCCCTTCACGAAAGGAGATTCATACAAGTTCGCCTGGACGCTTGCCGCCGCCAGTCCCAACGTCATCAAGATCGCTGCGGCTGCGCGCCGCCAAGTTGCCTGCCTGCCGTCCATCGCGTAGTCCTCCGTCGTCGCCGGCCCCGATGACCGGTTGCTGTCCCTTGAAACGGAGGGCACCAGGCGATGGGGTCAAGCAGAGGCCGCGAACCGGGTCATTGGTAGGTGCATGAGATAATTTCCGACTATGGATGCAGCAAATTTGCCCGTTCTGGTCGCGGGTCTCGCCTTCGCGCTGGCCTTTGTGTTCGGCGCGGTCGCCAACCGGATCAACTTCTGCACGATGGGCGCGGTCGCGGACATCGCCATGTTCGGGGACTGGAGGCGCATGCGAATGTGGGTACTCGCTATCGCCGTAACCATGGCTGGTACTGGTGTTCTTGTGGCATCCGGACTCATCGATACCGCCAAGACCATCTACACGGCGCCGCAGGTCCGGTGGCTGTCAAGCCTGGCCGGCGGCCTTCTGTTCGGCTTCGGGATGACGTTGGCGTCCGGTTGCGGCAGCAAGTCGTTGATCCGGGCCGGGGCTGGCAATTTGAAGTCCGTGGTCGTGGTTTTGGTGCTGGGCATCTCGGCGTACATGACGTTGAAGGGTCTTTTTGCCGTTTGGCGCGTCAACGGCCTCGACCCGTGGAGCTTCGACGTCACCGGCGTGGGCGCAGCGACCTCGGACCTGCCCGCGCTCGCGGCGGCGCTGGGTGCGCCGATGGTTGCGAAGCTGGCGTTGCCGTTGTTGCTTGCGGCGGGCCTGACAGTATTCGTGTTGAAGGACCGGGACTTTCGCGCGTCACCTGAAATGATCGTCGGCGGCATCGTGATCGGACTCGTCGTCGTCGGCGGCTGGTATGTCTCGGGACACGTGGGTTACCTGCCCGAAGATCCCGCGACGCTGGAGGAGAAATTCGTCGCGAGCAATTCCGGCCGCATGGAATCGTTCTCGTTCGTGGCACCCGTCGCGTACACGCTCGAACTGCTGATGTTCTGGAGCGACACGTCGCGGATCGTGACTTTCGGCATCAGTGGCGTACTTGGCGTGTTCGCGGGCTCGGCCGCCTACGCATTGGCGTCCAGAACGTTTCGCTGGGAAGGCTTCGGTTCGGTGGAAGACGTCGGCAACCACATCGTCGGCGCCATCTTGATGGGCTTCGGCGGCGTGACCGCGCTGGGCTGCACCATCGGCCAGGGCATCACGGGCGTGTCCACGCTCGCGGTCGGCTCGCTCCTTGCGTTAGCCGCGATTATTATTGGCAGCGTGATGGCTGTACGCTATCAGGTCTGGCGGCTGGAACGCATGGCGTAAGCTGTGCCGGGCCGCCGAACGTTAATACCCCATGATCGTCTACGACCTCTACTGTTCAAGCGGACATGCCTTCGAGGGCTGGTTCGCCTCCGGGGCGGAATTCGACCGCCAGAAAGAGGCGCGGCTGGTGTCCTGCCCGATCTGCGACGGAAGCGATGTCGAGCGGCGTCCGTCGGCCAACGTGCGTGTCGTGAAAGCGACGGTCGCCGCACCTGCACCGCCCTCCGCGGCACACGATGTCATTGCCGGCATTTCGCCGGAACTGCTCGCCAAATTGCGCGAAGTCGTGCGCAATACCGAAGACGTCGGGGAGCGCTTTCCCGAGGAGGCGCGCAAGATCCATTACGACGAAGCGCCTCCGCGCTCCATACGCGGCCAGGCGTCACGCGAGGAAGCCGACGCGCTGTCGGAAGAGGGCATCGATTTCTCGCAGTTGCCGCCGATACTCACGCGCGAATCGCACTGAGCACCGCACGCACTCCCGCACCGCGCGCCCGGCCCACCAACCGCCGAAGGTGTCATCCCGAGCGCAGCGAGGGATCTGCTTTTCGCCCGACAGGTACCCTGAACTTCGGCTATAATCCGCCCTCTTTTGTTGCGGGTCGTTAGCTCAGTTGGTAGAGCAGCGGACT
>JAYTIR010000513.1:0-2360 GCA_043731765.1 Burkholderiales bacterium | reverse complement strand
GGCGTCGTCGTGCCTGATTCGAGCACGCTGCGCGTGACATTGGGCGATGCGGACTTTCCGCGCTCGGGGCGGGTTGGGCTGACGGTAAGCAGCACGATCAGCGCGGGATGCGTCGCCTTTGCCGACGCGGTCGCCATTGACGTGCAGCCGAAGGTCACACCGCAAATGGCGACGGTGTACGAGTTCTACAACCAGGTGCTCGACCGGTATTTCCGCACGGCCAGCGACGCCGAAGCGGCGGCCATTCGCGCGAATCCAGCGACGGGCGAACGCGATACCGGGCAGACCTTCAAGGCCTGGACCAGCACTGCATACCCGGCCGGCGCCAGCACCGTTTATCGCTTCTACGGTTCGGTTGCGCCCGGACCCAATAGCCATTTCTTCACCGCCGACTTCAACGAAGCGCGGCTGCTGCAGCGCGCCGAACTCGACACACCGGCCGCGACGAAACGGTGGAACTACGAAGAACTTTCATTCGCCATCAAGCCGGCGCAGAACGGCGGCTGTTCCGCCGACGCGCCGGTACGAATCTATCGCGCCTACAACAACGGCTTCGCGCGCGGCGTCGACAGCAACCACCGCTACCTGGTCGACTTCAATCTCTACACGCAAATGATCGCACTGGGATGGCTGGGGGAGGGCGTCGTGATGTGCGGGCCGCAGTAGCGCTGATCGTCTACGTTTCGCGGCTGATATTCAGGTAACGCGGCGGCGCCCAGACGCCGGATAGCCGCGTTTGCGATTTCGTCAGCGCGTGAGCAAAAACGCGCCGACCAGACCCGCGACCGCTTCCATTCCGATCACCAGCAGGTCATTGTCTCCCTGCCGCTCACGCATCCGCTCCTGATCGAACAAGGCATCGATCTGCGCATCGCTGAGCGCCTGGCGCGTCACGCTGGCGTCGCTGGCTGGGCCACCACTGGCGCGCGGCGCATTGAGTTCCTGGATCGCCTTCGCCACCCCGTCGGGATCGACCAGCGCAATTGGCGCGCCGCAGTGCGTGCATGCGCTGTCCTTGGCGAGATCGATCGGGGCGCCGCACTGCGAACACGAGATCTGTTTGACCGTAGCGCGCAAGCGGGCAAGCTCGAGCAGCGAGGGCGTCCTGATAAAGTTCTTTTCGCGCAGGAACTGATTGAAACTGATGAGCCTTCCGTGACCGGCATCGCACCGCCAATACGTGAATCGCGTCGTCCGCTGGAGGTCGTTGGTGAACAACAGCGCGATGCGGCAGCGCGGGCAGCCGAAGCGCGACGCCAGCGGCGTCAGCGC
Organism: Burkholderiales bacterium; assembly: GCA_043731765.1. Classification (GTDB taxonomy): domain Bacteria; phylum Pseudomonadota; class Gammaproteobacteria; order Burkholderiales; family Casimicrobiaceae; genus VBCG01. The sequence continues at coordinate 1,088 of JAYTIR010000513.1, read as the reverse complement.
AACGGCGTTGGTTCCGGCGACGTACTGAAACAGGTCCAGTACCGCACGCGGCATGAGGCTGATGCTCTCGGCGGTGTCGAACCAGAAGAGGCGGCAGGTCGGGCAGGCGTCGATTTCGACCTGGCGCGTGGAAACATGGACGGCGACCGTCTGCGTGTTCATGCTCGCATGACAATTTGGACACTCAATCATGCGCGCATTCTAGCCGCAAAGCCGGCGCGCGATGGGTGGCCTCATCCACATTGAGGATGAGGCCGCCGCGGCATTCCGATTAAATCCCTGTTGCAAGTTGTCTGCACATTCGAGCGGTCCGCGATGGATCGCGCATCGGCAGCATCGCCCAGCGATGCGGGCTACAACTGATTGGAGGTCCGGGACATTGAGACCGCCGCCACTCCGCAACTCGGCTAGCGCTTCCTCCAGCGACTGGCGCCGGATAATCGTAACCGGCACCGACCGCGTCGCGTCGATTCCGGTTCGATCGTTCCTGGGGACAAACCGTAATAATGTTGTCGTCCCCGCGAAGGCGGGGACCCAGCGACTTTCGCCCGGCAAACTACCTTATTCCCGCTGTCGACAGAATTATAGAACGTGATTGCGGCAGGCGTCATAATACGGCCCACCGCCACGCGCGCCACGACGCCGGCCCGCCACACCATCAACTTCACGGAGAACACATGCTCGTCATATGGGGAAGAGACAACTCGGTCAACGTTCAGAAGGTTCTCTGGTTCTGCGAGGAAATCGGCGTCGAGTACAAGCGCATCGACGCAGGGCTTAACTTCGGCGTCGTGAACACGCCCGAATACCGGGGACTGAACCCGAATGGCCTGGTGCCCACGATCGACGAAGACGGCTTCATCCTATGGGAGTCCAATACCATCGTGCGTTATCTTGCCGCGAAACACGCGCGCGGCACGCTGTGGCCGGACGATGCCAGGGCGCGCGCGCGTGCCGAGCAGTGGATGGACTGGAGCAATTCGATGTTCTGGCCGGCGATCCGTCCGTTGTTCATGGGCCTGATCCGCACCGAGCCGGCCAAGCGCGATCCGCAGGCGCTGGAGCAGAATCGGCTGGCCACCTTGAAG
>JAYTIR010000512.1:0-4694 GCA_043731765.1 Burkholderiales bacterium | reverse complement strand
GAGGTCCCCGGCGCCGCAAGTTGGCGACCCAGCGCCTGCGTCAGCGGGATCCCCCATTTTCCAACGCCCGCGTCGCCCAGCAAGTCGGCATCGGGGGCGGCGATCGCGCTGCCCATGAGAAAGCGCAAATGCACAGTCTCCGGCCCGCCGGACAGCACGATCGGCGTGGGTTCGAGGGCGCGCGCGGACGCCGGCGCCTCGGGTAAGGCGCGCCACGCCAGTATGTCCGGCAACCGGGCGAGATCGATCGCGCCGGCCGCGACTAGAGCATTCGCCAATGCAAACGACTGGTTTCCGGCCAATGCACCGTGCTCGCGCAGAATGGCCGCAAGCGCCGCGACATCTTCCAGCACGCCGGACAGCGTCACCTGGGAATGGCGTTCGGCTTCGACTCCGGCGACGATGACGAGCGGCAGCGCGAATGCGGTCACGCGCAGCGCATCGTCGGCAGCCTTTTCGCGTTCGCATTGCACGAGGAGCCGCCACAGGTGCCGATAGACTGCGACTGAAGGGGCTGTCGCGAATACCGTGTCGAGGCGATCACCGTGGCCTGGCATCAACATCAAGCCGAGCGCGTCCAGAATCTGTCCATCCAGCGTCGCGGCCTCCTGGCCCATCGAAGCCTGGCTTGACGCGGCGAGCGCATGCAGGCGCGCCGATTCCGCCGGTGCCGCGGCGGGATCGGGGAAGGTGCGGGGATCGCTATCAGACACCAGAATTCAGAAGACAGAAGACAGAAGACAGAAGAACCAAGATCCTGTATTTTCGCACGTATAATCAGAGGCGCGCGCCCCTGTGGCATTGGCAGGCTAAACTGCAACTGAAGGTGTCCGCTGCAGCACTCCCGCAACGGCACCGGTCCTTTCAAACCATGCCCAATCCCGCACCCAGAACCATCGTCCCAGCCACGTCGACGGTCGTGTCGATTCGCAGCCTGCGGTCGCATTGCTCCGCGTGCAGCACGCGCGCATTGTGCCTGCCGGTCGGGCTGACCGATACGGATGTCGCACAGCTCGATGCGGTGCTCGGCAACCGGATCAGGCTCAAGAAGGGTGACGCCCTCTTTCATAGCGGTGCGCAGTTCACGGCGTTGTATGCGGTCAAGTTGGGTTCGCTCAAGACCACGATACTTTCCGACGACGGTCGCGAACAGGTAGCGGGCTACCACATGCCCGGTGACCTGCTTGGCCTGGACGGCATGGGCGACGACCGGCACGGCTGTGGGGCCATCGCGCTTGAGGATACCGAATTGTGCGTCATGCCGATTGGGCGCATCGAAGAGTTGGCGCGGCATGTCCCGGCATTGCAGCACAATCTGCACAAATTCCTTTCGCGGGAAATCGAGCGCGATCATCGGGTGATGCTGCTGCTCGGGAGCATGCGCGCCGAGGAGCGCCTCGCCGCGTTCCTGCTCAATCTGTCCGAGCGCTACAAGACGCGGGGCTATTCGTCGACCGAATTCGTGCTGCGCATGACGCGCGAGGAAATCGGCAGCTACCTGGGGCTCAAGCTCGAAACCGTCAGCCGCCTGTTTTCCAAATTCCAGGAGGAGGGCCTCGTGCAGGTAGCGGGCCGTTTGGTGAAGATCATTGACATGCCGATGTTGAAGCAGCTCGTCGGACAGTAGAAGCAGGCTCGACGCGATCGCGCTCTGCGCCGCCATCGCTTCCGTCAACGGCCGCGCCCCTGCCCCAGGATGCGCGCCGTTGACTTGGGTCAAGCTGCGTATCTGCCCACGGTGTACGATCCGGGGAAACGCTGCAAATCTCTCCTGAGGAGTCCGCGATGTACGCTCACCTGCTGGTGCCGACCGACGGCTCGAAGCTTTCCGACAAGGCCGTGACGCACGCGATTGCGCTGGCGCAGGCGTTGCACGCGAAGATCAGTTTCTTTTATGCGTCGCCTGACTACCCGCTGCCGGCGTATGCCGATGGCGTCATCTACGAGCCGATTTCGAAAAAGGAATACAACCGGCTGGCGGGAAAGGAAGCGGACCAGGTCCTCGACCGCGCGACAACGAAGGCAAGCGCCGCCGGTCTCGATTGTGCGCGCGTGCACGAAATCGCTTCCTCGCCGTGGGAAGCGATCCTCAAGGTCGCGAAGAAATCGAAATGCGACGCCATCGTGATGGCCTCGCACGGCCGCAGCGGCCTCTCGGCCATGTTGCTCGGCAGCGAAACGCAAAAAGTCCTGACGCACAGCAAGCTGCCGGTGCTCGTCGTACGCTAGCAGGGGGTTGTTCCGGCGATCGCCATCGATTCCGGGGACCAAGTTACCGAAGCGGTACCCGGGTCAGCGTCATGACCCGCAGACGTCACACGCGGGCCGCGCGAATGCGCGCCTTGCAGAAGCCCGAGAGATCGGCGAAGCCGAATCCCAGCACATAAAGCCGGTAAGCCCAGGTCCTGCTGAATCGGCACAAACCGATGGCAGCACGCAGGAAGAGAGTTCGCAATACACAAAAGAGCGGAAAGAGAATCAGCGCGCTCGCGTCGTGATTAGCAAAGAGATAAATCCGGTGCCGAACCTGGACCGGGCCGGCGCCCGCACCCGAAATGGGAAAATTGTAGTACTTGAATTTCGCCTCTCCCGCCGCAGCCGCGACCCCGATCAATTGGGACAGGGGCATATCGTCGTAATGTGTCGCCAGAGGCATTTCGAGCCTTCCAATCGCAATGTTTTCTCGCACAATGCGCTCGAACAGCACTCTTTCACCGAAGCGCATGAAATCAGCTTCGAGCGTCCCGAGATGCTCGAAAATCTCCCGTTTGATGACGCTGTTGCCACCAAGCCAAAAGCCTCCGCCCTTCCACGCCCGGCGTTCATGGCGTTTGCTGTGCATGCCGATCAGCAAGCCCAGCGAAGATTCGCTGCGATGGATTCTGGGTCCCCAGGCGAGTTGTGAATGCGGATTGTCACGAAAGTACGCCGCGATCCTGGTGCAGACGGTTTTGTCGAGTACGGTGTGCCCCTCCATGAACAACAACACGTCGCCGGTGGACCTTTCGTACCCGGCGAGAAGAAATGGAATTTCCTGGTCCAGCCGGTTCGAATCCGCGTCGACATGGACAACGGCATCGCATCCTTGCAACAGCGCAACGGCGTGTGCGTCGTTCGCGACCTCGTCGTCGAATGTCCGTCCCACGACGGCGATGACCTCATATTGGCCTCGATCAAGGCTTTGATTGAGGGCCGACTCGAGCGGTTTCCACTCCGCATTGCGCCGGTCATAGAGTGGAAGTATCAGGGAGATTTTCAAGAGAACACCCGCGAACGCAGCGACGCGAATCATCATAGCGCCGTTTTGGCAAGAGCCCCGGAACCTGTGCGGTTTCCGCAACGCCGTGCAGCGGCGCGGCATAGGTCAGGTACAATGCTGTTTTTCCCAACAAAAACAGCATCATGCGTGTCTCGAAATTCTATGTCTCGACGCTGAAGGAAGCGCCCGCGGAAGCGGACGTCATGAGCCAGAAGCTCATGCTCCGCGCCGGCCTGATCAAGAAGCTCGGCAGCGGCCTCTACACGTGGATGCCGCTTGGCCTCATCACCTTGCGCAAGGTCGAACAGATTGTTCGCGAGGAAATGAATCGCGCGGGCGCGCTGGAACTGGTCATGCCCGTGATCCAGCCGGCCGAACTCTGGCAGGAGACCGGACGCTGGGAAAAGATGGGCCCGATCATGCTGCGCCTCAAGGACCGCCAGGAACGCGACTTCGTCGTCGGGCCGACGCACGAGGAAGTGATCACCGACATCGTGCGCCGCGAGATCAAGAGCTACCGGCAACTGCCGCTCAATTTCTACCAGATCCAGACCAAGTTCCGCGACGAGATACGGCCGCGCTTCGGCGTGATGCGCGCGCGCGAATTCGTGATGAAGGACGCGTACTCCTTCGATACCGATGAAGCCGGCATGCTGCGCTCGTACCGGAACATGTACGACGCCTACGTGCGGATCTTCACAAGAATGGGATTGAAGTTTCGTGCCGTCGATGCCGACTCGGGCGCGATCGGTGGCGCCGTTTCGTGTGAATTTCAGGTCCTGGCCGATTCCGGCGAGGATGCGATCGCATACAGCACCGGTTCGGACTACGCAGCCAACGTGGAAAAGGCCGAAGCTCTGGCGCCCGCGCCGTCGCGCGCTTCCGCCACCGAGACCAGGGCCCGGGTTCCGACGCCGGGCAAGTCGACGTGCGAGGAAGTCGCGGAACTGTTGCAACTACCCCTCACACGCACCGTGAAATGCCTGATGTTGTGGGCCGACGGGCGCGTGCACATGCTGCTCGTCCGCGGCGATCACATGGGCAACGAAGTCAAGATCGGCAAGCTCACCGGCATGGACGGCTGGCGCTGGGCATCGGAAGCCGAAATCATCGAGGCCACCGGTTGCAGGCCCGGTTATCTCGGACCGGTCGGCATCCCGAAGGAAATGCCGCTGATCGCCGATCGTGCGGTGGCCGTGATGGCGGATTTCATCTGCGGCGCGAACGAACCCGACTACCACCTGCGCGGCGTGAATTTCGGGCGCGACTGCCGCGAACCCGATTTCGTCGCGGACATCCGCAATGTCGTCAAGGGCGACCCGTCGCCGGACGGCAAGGGAACGCTCGACATCCTGCGCGGCATCGAGGTCGGCCACGTGTTCGCGCTCGGACGCCTGTATTCGGAGGCGCTCGGTGCAACTTTTCTCGATGTCGA
>JAYTIR010000511.1:0-5000 GCA_043731765.1 Burkholderiales bacterium | reverse complement strand
AGGTGGGTGCCGGCGTCGCTTCGCCCCAGGAAATAGTCGATGCCCGTCCTCGAACATTTCAACACGCTGCAATTGGTGGCGCTCGCGGGCGCACTCGGGTGGGCGAGCGGACTGCGTCTCTACGCCGTGTTGTTCATCGTCGGCGCCGCCGGCTACCTGGGCTGGGTACCGCTGCCGTCAGGTCTCAACGTGCTCATGCATCCGTTCGTGCTCGCGGCGTCCGGCTTCATGTGCTTCGTCGAATTCTTCGTGGACAAGATCCCCGGCGTGGACTCGCTGTGGGACATCGTGCAGACGTTCATCCGCGTCCCCGCCGGCGCCGCGCTCGCGGCCAGCGTGTTCGGAGAGTCTTCGTCGGCATCGATGCTCGCAGCCGCGATCGTGGGCGGCACGCTGGCGGCGGGCAGTCATTTGGCCAAAGCTGGCAGCCGCGCCGTCATCAACACGTCACCGGAACCGTTTTCGAACTGGACCGCGTCGTTCGGCGAAGACATCGCGGTCGGCACGCTGTTGTGGCTTGCCTTTGCGCATCCGGTAGCGACGCTCGTGGTGCTGGTCGTGCTCGTTGCGCTCACGATCTGGCTGATCCCCAAAGTGTGGCGAATGCTCCGCGCGATCATGGCGAGGGTCATGGAGTGGTTCGGTCAGCCTGCCGCCGGAAATCCGCCGTGATCATTCGCGCCTGAAACGATGTTCACCAAGATTCTCATTGCCAACCGCGGCGAAATCGCCTGCCGCGTCGCCCGCACCGCGCGCCGGATGGGCATCCGCACGGTCGCCGTGTATTCGGACGCCGACGCCGGTTCGCTCCATGTCGAAAGTTGCGACGAAGCCTATCGCCTGGGACCCGCGGCGCCGCGCGAGAGTTACCTGAACGCGGATGCGATCCTGGCCGTTGCGGCGAAGTCCGGCGCGCAAGCGATCCATCCGGGTTACGGTTTTCTTTCGGAAAACGAGGCCTTTGCCGAGGCGTGCGCGCAGGCGCGCGTGGTCTTCATCGGTCCGCCGCCGCGCGCCATCGCCGCGATGGGTTCGAAGTCGGCCGCCAAGATCATCATGGCCGACGCGCACGTCCCGCTGGTGCCGGGATATCACGGCGATGGACAGGATCCGGCAATGCTCGCGCGCGAAGCGATCAAGATCGGCTTCCCGGTGCTGATCAAGGCGACCGCGGGTGGTGGCGGCAAGGGCATGAAGATCGTCACTCGCGCGGACGATTTCGCGGCGGCGCTGGCCTCCGCGCAGCGCGAAGCGAAGGCGTCGTTCGCTGATGACCGGGTCCTGCTCGAGCGGTACTTGACGTCGCCGCGCCACATCGAGATCCAGGTGTTTGCCGATACGCACGGCGACGCCGTCTACCTGTTCGAGCGGGATTGCTCCGTGCAGCGTCGCCACCAGAAAGTGCTCGAGGAAGCGCCCGCGCCGGGCATGGAGACCACTCGCCGGCGCGCGATGGGTGACGCCGCGGTGGCCGCAGCCAAGGCAATCGGGTACGTCGGCGCGGGCACCGTCGAATTCATCGTGGAGCAGGACGGCACGTTCTACTTCATGGAAATGAACACGCGGCTGCAGGTCGAACATCCGGTCACCGAAATGATCACCGGCCTGGACCTCGTCGAATGGCAGCTGCGCGTAGCCTCCGGCGAACGCCTGCCGAAACAACAGGACGACCTTGCGATCCACGGCCACGCGCTCGAAGCGCGGCTCTATGCCGAAGATCCGGATCGTGGTTTCCTGCCGTCGATCGGCCTGCTCGCACACTGGCGCATGCCGCCCGAGTCCTCGAGGGTCCGCGTTGACACGGGCGTGCGTGAAGGCGATGAGGTGTCTCCGTTCTACGACCCGATGCTGGCCAAGCTGATCGTGTGGGGCGAGGATCGCGCTGCCGCCTGCGCCGAAATGGTCAATGCCCTTGGGCAGTGCGAAGTGGTCGGCGTGGCGACCAACATCGCCTTTCTGGAACGGGTCATCGCCCACGAGGCGTTTGCCAACGCGCGCCTCGACACGGGGCTCATCGAAAAAAACCGTGACGCGTTGTTTCCGGCAGCCGACGCAGCACCCGAGGCTGCATTGCTTGCAGCGGGAATCGCCGAGTACATTGGCGTCAGGGAAAATGCCGCCACCGCGGCAAGCGTCTCCGGCGACGCCTATTCGCCATGGCACGAGCCCGACGCTTGGTGGCTCAATGTGGCGTCGAACGGACTGTCCTTTACGTACGCTGACGGCGACGAACGTCACGCCGTCCGCGTGCAGCCCCGAGGCGCGCACGACGCGCGGGTCGTGCTGCCTGCACGCGCCGTCGACGTCCATTTTGCCGAACGCGACGATCGACTCGTACTCGAATTTGATGGAACCGCGTTTGCCGCCACCGTCATTGCCGACGGCGACGATCGCCATGTCTTTGCCCCCGCGGCGCGGCGCAGACTGGCATTCGTCGACCCGCTCGCGCATGCGGGCGAAGACGAAGCACACGGCGGACACCTGACCGCGCCGATGTCCGGCGCGATTGTCGCCGTGATGGTAAAGGCGGGCGACAAGGTGGTCCGCGGCGCGCCGCTGATCGTGCTCGAGGCGATGAAGATGGAGCACACCATCGTTGCGCCGGCCGATGGCGTCGTCGCCTCCGTCAACTTCGGCGTGGGCGATCGCGTGGCCGAAGGCGCGGACCTGGTCGACCTCGAAGATGCGAAATGAGCGCCGCCGGGCCGTCCCAAGGCGTGAAATGCGCCCCCTTTGGGGGCAGCGAACGAAGTGAGCGTGGGGGTCCTTCCATGCGCGCGCGGATCTCATGCACATCGTGTTGAGCGTTCCGCGCGAAAAGGGCGCGCGATGGCGCGAACTCTTCGCGGCGGCATTGCCGGCGGCGTCGATCCTGCTGCGCGATCCTGGCGAGGTGACGACCCCGGAGGCAATGCCGGCCGATTACGTGGCCATCTACGGACCCTGTCAGACGCTGTTCGACGAACAGCGAGCGATGAAGTCCATCTTCGCGCTGAGCGCGGGCGTCGGCCATCTGCTGGCGTTGCCCAATCTTCCACGTGACGTTCCGTTGGTACGACTCGAGGACGCCGGCATGGCGGAATTGATGGTTCGTTACGTGCTGGCGGCCGCGTTGCGGTTCGTGCAGCGGCTCGATGTCTACGCGCGCCAGCAATGCGACGCACGCTGGGAGCAGCACGAGGTGCGTTCGCCCTCGTCGGTCAGGGCCGGAGTGATGGGTCTCGGCGTGATCGGCTGCCAGATCGCGCGCGCGTTGGCGGCGCAGGGGTTTGCGGTGCGCGGATACGCGCGCTCTGCAAAAGCTGTCGACGGCATCGCCGTCTTTGCTGGCGAATCCCGGTTGGACGCCTTTCTCGACAATCTCGACCTGCTGGTTTGCGTACTGCCTGAAACACCGGCTACCGACGGTATCCTGAATCGCAGATCGCTGTCGCGCCTCGCGGACGGTGCGCACGTCGTCAACATCGGCCGAGGCGGGGCGCTGGTGGAGGACGACCTCGTCGCACTCCTTGAAAGCGGCAAGCTCGGCGGCGCCACGCTCGACGTTTTCCGCCAGGAGCCGTTGCCCTCGAGGCATCCGTTCTGGCGCCGGCCGGAAATTCTGTTGACACCCCACATTTCCGGGCTGACCGTACTGGAAGCCGCGGTGACGCAGGTCGCGGGTAAGATTGCGCGGTTGGAGCGCGGCGAAGCGGTCAGCGGTGTCGTCGCATACGAGAGAGGCTATTGATGGCGTTGCCGGACAAGGTCCGCCTGGTCGAAGTCGGCCCGCGCGACGGCCTGCAGAACGAACAGGCGATGGTGCCGACCGACGTCAAGGTCGCGCTGATCGACCTGCTGACCGATGCGGGCTTTGCCGCGATCGAAGCGACGTCGTTCGTCTCGCCCAAGTGGGTGCCGCAGATGGCCGACGCCGCCGACGTGATGACGCGCATTCGCCGCAGGCCCGGCGTGCGCTATCCGGTCTTGACGCCGAACATGAAGGGCTTCGAGGCGGCAATTGCGGCGAAGGCGGATGAAGTGGCGGTCTTTGTCGCAGCGTCGGAAACGTTTTCGCAAAAGAACATCAATTGTTCGATCGCCGAGAGCCTCGATCGCGCACGCCCGATTTTCGACGCGGCGAAGGCCAATGAGGTGCGCGTGCGCGGCTACATTTCCTGCGTGCTCGGCTGTCCGTACGAGGGCGATGTCGATCCGCGCCGGGTCGCCGAAATCGCGCACGCGCTGTATCGAATGGGCGCATACGAAGTGTCCCTCGGCGACACCATCGGCACCGGCACGGCGGGCAAGACGCAGGCGTTGCTCAAGTCATGTGCGGAACGGGTGCCTGTGACAGCACTGGCGGGACATTTCCACGATACTTACGGGCAGGCGCTGACCAACGTGTATGCAGCGCTCGAACTGGGCGTTGCCACCTTCGACTGTTCCGTCGCGGGGCTCGGCGGATGCCCCTATGCCAAGGGTGCCACCGGCAATGTCGCCAGCGAAGATGTCGTCTATCTGATGCAGGGATTGGAAATCGCAACCGGCGTGGACATGACCCGACTGCGCCGCGCCGGACAGTACATTTCTGATTTTCTGCAACGGCCGCCGGTTTCGCGCGTCGCGCGCGCGCTGAACGCCAAATCCCCGGTTGTTGCATGACGGCAGGCAAGCCCCCGCCCGACGGGCACGTCCCGTCACCATGCACCAGCGTTTGCACGATCGACCAGGTGTCGGGATTTTGCGCCGGCTGCTTTCGCACGCTCGATGAAATCGCGGCATGGAGCGTGCTTGACGACGAGGAGAAACGCACCGTGTGGTCGGCACTCCCGGAACGTTGTGCCGCGACCGCGCTTCCCGTCGAAGCGAAATCCCGATCACGGACCGGCACCGATGCCGAACGCTGACCGGTACGTCGCGAATCGGAACGTTGCCAATCAGTATGTGGCTGACTGGTATTTCGACTTTGTCTCGCCTTTCGCGTACCTGCAAAGCGAGCAGCTCGCGACTCTCGCGCC
>JAYTIR010000510.1:0-2901 GCA_043731765.1 Burkholderiales bacterium | reverse complement strand
GGTCATGAACGACACCGGTATGAGGCCGAACAGCAGCGTGGTCGGCCCGCGGCCGTTCGACGGAAGCCAATGCAGCTCGACCGCGAATACCATGATCAGCATCAGGCCGACCCAGAAGGTGGGGAGCGAAAAGCCGAGGATCGAGCCGGCCATGATCGCGCGGCCTGCCACCCCGTTGGGCTTGAGGCCCGCCCACAATCCCAACGGGATGCCGAGAATGACCGCAATCACCATCGCCGAAATCGCGAGTTCCATGGTCGCGGGCATGCGCTCGAGGATAAGTCCGAGCGCGGACGTCGCATGCACGAACGACCGGCCGAGGTCGCCGTGCAGCGCGCCACTCAGGAACGTGAAGTACTGGGCGTACAGCGGCTTGTCTAGGCCAAGCGAAGCGATTGCCTGTTCGCGTTCGAGCTGATCCGCCTGCGGGTTGATCAGGATGTCGATCGGGTTGCCGACGGCGTAGACACCGACGAAAACCAGGAGCGACATGAACAGGAGCACGACCACGCTCTGCATGCTGCGGCGGATGATGAAAACAAGCATCAGCTCAATTGGCCATTTGTATAGCCAATAGTGGCACCGCTAAAATCTCGATCAACCCTTTACCGGCTTGAACTGGAACGCCAGCGTGTACTCGTCGGTGCGCGGAACGTAGGTCACACCTTTGGCCGTCGCCCACATCGTGTACTGGAAATGGATCGGCATGATCCCCAGGTCCTGCATGGAAAGTTCAGTCGCCCGTTGCAGCATGATCTTGCGATTCTCGTCGTCCACCTGCTGCAACGCCTGTTCGATAAGGTAGTCGACCTTCGGGTTGCCGTAACGTCCCCAGTTGACCGCGCCCAGCCCCTTGTCGACATTGTAGGTCGCAAGCAGCGAACGCAAAGGCGACGATGCCTCGCCGGTCGACGCACCCCAGCCCACCATGTGGAAGCTGAACTCCTGCTTGGACGCGCGGCTCGAATACGGTCCCATCGGCGCGGTTTCGACCTTGGCCACGATGCCGACGCGCGCCAGCATCTGCGCCACGGCCTGAACGATCTTCTCGTCATTGACGTAGCGTCCGGAAGGCCCGTGAATGGTGATATTGAAACCATCGGGGTAGCCGGCTTCCGCGAGCAGTTTTTTCGCGCCTTCCGGATCGAACGCGTCTGCTTTCAGCCCCGGCACATTCCCGAACAGTTTTTCGGATACCAGCTGGCCCGAGGGAATCGCCTGGCCTTCCATGACCCGCTCGGCGATCGCCGGGCGGTTGATCGCCTTGGAAATCGCGCGGCGCACCCGGACATCGAGCAGCGGGTTCTTCGCGAGCGGCTTGCCGTCCTTGGCGAAGATGAATGGACTCACACGGTCGAGGTGGTCGAAATTGAAATAGATCACGCGATGCGAGATCTTCGACGTGACATTGAACTTCGGGTCGGCCTTGAGCCGCGCCAGATCCGCCGTCGGCACCCCTTCCATGGCGTCGACATCGCCGGACAGCAGCGCGGCGACACGGGAAGGTTCGCTCTTGATGATCCTGAACGTGACCTTGTCCCAGACCGGCTTATCGCCCCAGTAGTTGTCGTTGCGCACCAATTCCACTCGGTCGCCGTTTACGTAGCGGACGAACTTGAAGCGGCCGCTGCCGATGGTTGCCTTGCCGCTGTTGAAGTCGTCCGTGGTGGCGCCCGTTGCCGCCTTCTTCGACACGATGTAGATGGTCGACAGGTCGTTGGGCACCAGTGGATGCGGGAATGCGGTCTTGAAGCGGATCGTGTAGGGATCGACGATCTCCTTGCCGATGATCGCCTTGGTGTAGGCGGTGAACCGGCCCGGGCTGTTCGCCACCAGCGGCACTCGGTCGATCGAGAACACAACGTCCTCGGCCGTCAATTCAGTGCCGTCGTGGAACTTGATACCCTTGCGCAGCTTGAATTCCCAGGTCGTCGCGTCGATGGTCTTCCACGATGTCGCGATGCCCGGGATCATCTTCGAATCGGGGTCCATCTGCACGAGCTTGTCGAAGATGTGCTCGGCGATGTTGTTGTTCGGAAACAGGTTGAAAAAGTGGGGGTCGATCGACGTGACGTCGGCCGCGACCGCGATCTTCAAATCCGCAGCGGCAGCGTATGGCGCCGCGACGAGTGCCGCGCCAACTGCCAGGACGCCGAGACCGCAGCGAAGCGTGGAACTGAACATGGGAATCACCTTCGGGTGGAAATCGGGTTGGATACGAAGCAAAGTGAAGACTACGCTACTCAGCAGCAATCTAGCGCGAAAGCCCTTCCAGCGTCAAAATTCGCGCTGCGGTTTACAAGGTGGCGCGCGGCGCGTCAAACAGCCACGGGTCAAACTACTCTCACGCTGATGTCGGGCAGCCGGTCGATATGCCCCGTCATCACGTCACCCCTGACCACGGGGCCGACGTTTTCCGGCGTCCCGGAATAGATGACGTCACCGGGCATCAGTTCGAAGGCCTGCGACAACCTGCTAATCTGCTCGGCCACCGACCAGATCATGTGGTTGAGGTTGGCCTCCTGCTTGACCTGCCCGTTGACCTTGAGCCAGATCGCCCCTTCCGTAAATGGACCCGACTTCGCGGCCAGCTGCAACGGACCGAGCGGCGCCGCGTGGTCGAAGCTCTTGCCGATCTCCCACGGTTTCTTTTCATCGCCCATGGCGCGTTGCAGGTCGCGCCGCGTCACGTCGAGGCCCACGGTGTAGCCGAAGACATGGTCGAGCGCCCTGTCGGCCGGAATGTCGCGCCCGCCCTTGTCGAGCGCCGCGACCAGTTCGATCTCGTAATGGTAATTTTTGGTGAGCGATGGATAAGGATGGTCCACCGTGACACCGGGCGGAACGATTTGCACCGCATCGGTCGGTTTCTGGAAAAAGAACGGCGGCTCGCGCGTGGGG
>JAYTIR010000509.1:0-2209 GCA_043731765.1 Burkholderiales bacterium | reverse complement strand
CGGCATGAGCGGATACTCTCGAGGCGCGTGCGAGCCACGCGCGAGCGGAGTGCAATGGTAGCCGACCCGTTAAGTGTAGGTAAGAGCGCGGTGCCAGAGTGTCACAGCAAAGCAGTAATGTCCGGTCTTAGCAAAGTAGAGATGTCCGGTACGTTCGCCCCTCGGAGACCCTGGGGGTGTGATGGAGACCGGCATGAGTCAGCAGGAATTACAGCGGGTGGAGGTCATCGCGTTGCGTCGAGCGGGCAAGATCAGTCAGGCCGAAGCTGCGCGACGATTGAGCGTCTCGGTTCGTCAGGTGCGCCGGCTGGAGGTCAAGGTGGCCAAGGACGGTGCCAAGGGGCTGCGTTCGGCGCGTCGTGGTCATCCCAGCAATCATCGGATCGGCCAGCCCCTACGCAATCAGGTCACCGAGTTGATCCGGGCGCATTACCGCGACTTCGGACCGACCCTGGCCGCCGAGTATTTGCAGGAGCACCACGACATCGCGTTGTCCAAGGAGACGGTGCGCCAGCTTATGATCGCTGAGCGCCTTTGGCGCCCGCAGCGAGGCCGGCAAGCGCGTATTTATGCGTTGCGCGAACGCCGAGCGCGCTTTGGGGAGCTGATCCAGGTCGATGGTAGCTCCCATGCATGGTTCGAGGACCGCGGCCCGCGTTGCTGTCTGCTGGTGTTCATCGATGATGCGACCAGCTGCATCACCCAACTGCGCTTTGTCGAACAGGAATGCACTCTGGGCTACATGGCGGCGCTCTATGGTCATGTCCAGCAATATGGGCTGCCGATGGCCCTCTACAGCGACCGCCACAGCATCTTCCGGGTCAATACCGGAGATGCGCGCGATGATGCTCACTCTCAGCTCGGCCGTGCCCTCGCCGCTCTCGGCATCGAGAGCATCTGCGCCAACTCGCCCCAGGCCAAAGGTCGGGTGGAGCGCGCCAACGGTGTGTTGCAAGATCGGCTGCTGAAGGCGTTGCGCATCGCGGGTATCGACACCATCGAGGCCGCCAATGCCTGGCTACCGTGGTTCGTACAGCGTCACAACAAACGTTTCGCGGTCGCCGCATTCGATCCACAGGACGCCCATGTTCCCCACCCAGCGGCCGACGATGTCCGGCTCCGGCAGATCCTGGCCAAGCACTATCCGCGCAAGTTATCGCCGACCCTGAGCTGTCAATTCCATTCGACCTTGCTGCAGGTTCAACCGGCGACCGGGGTGGGCAGCGGCTTGCGTGGCGCCGCGGTTACCGTGCTCGAGCACTTCGATCATTCCTGCCAAGTGCTCTGGCGGCATGCGATCTTGGCGCACAGCGTCGTGCAGAAAGTGCGCAAGGCCCCTCCCGAGCAAGGTCGGCGCGAGGTCGCCGTGTCACGTCCGAGTCCACGACCAGTTGCCCAGTCAGCGCGTCACCCCTGGAAGAACTCGCCGCTGGGCAAGCCCCACCCTGATTCAAACAACAGCAAGCAGCAAATTTAAACCCCAAACCGGACATCTCTACTTTGCCAGGAACCGGACATCTCTACTTTGCCGTGACACTCCCGTGACGGGAAATGTTGCAGGGTCGCGCGTACGATTCCTCACGCTGCAGGCCATGACGCTGTCGCCCGAGCCCGACAGGAACCACGCTGATTTCGTCGGCTCGACGGCCAAAGCGACGCTCCTCACGTAGAATGCAGATTCATGCCGTCGGCATCATTTCGAATGCTCGTCACAGCGAGCAAAACCAGGACTTTTCATGTTTTTCACGCAATCGCGCATTACCAAGTTTCTCGCGCTGGCCCCGTTCCTGCTGGGCACCGCATCCGCCGCCGTATCGGCCGTATCTGCCGCCTCCAACGTATACCCGGGCTCGACATCCGTCCCGCCGCCGGCCAAGTCGCGGCTCGCTTCACTGTCCGTCCCGTTTGTCGCCAACAGCGGCGAAGTCGATCGCGCCGTCGCCTTCTATGCGCGCACCTTCGCGGGAACGGTTTTCGTGACTGGTGACGCTCGCCTGGTCTACGCGCTTCCGGCAAGATCCGCGGCGGGTCCGGACGCGCCTGCCGGCTGGGCACTGACCGAAACCTTTCCGTCGGCCGCGTCGCTCAAGCCCGTCGCCGGATCTCCATCGTCGTCGCGCGTGTCGCGCTTCACCTATCGCACGTCGAATCCCGGCGAAGTCCCGACCTTCGACGACATCCGACTGGGTGAAGTCGCGCCCGGAATCGA
>JAYTIR010000508.1:0-1727 GCA_043731765.1 Burkholderiales bacterium | reverse complement strand
GTCGCGACGTGGCTCGATCACGAATGCGCATTCGAATTTGACTACCCCACAACCGGGGATCCGCAGCCGCGCCTCGGGCCCTTCGTATGCCTGAGGCTGCACTGATGCCCCGTCGACAGCGACTCGAAGGACGACCGTGCGGCCAGCTCGCGAGATCGTTGCGCGCGGGTTTCGTTGGGGTCTGCGCGTTGCTCGTCCCAACGCTGGCATGCGCGGTGAACACTTGCACCGTCGCCGCGGGAACCCACGCGTTTGGCGCGTACGATACGATCAATCCGACCTCGGGAACGTCGTCGATCACCGTCACCTGTACCCACAGCACGAATCCTGCGGTCACCTTTTCGTATACCATCGCGCTGTCGAGCGGCCCCGGGTCGTATGCGTCGCGGCAAATGACCGGCACCGGGGACACGCTGACCTATAATCTTTACACGACCGCCGCTCGCACGACGGTCTTGGGCGACGGGACTTCAGGCACGGCCACAGTCAGCGGGTCGTTCACGGTTCCTTCCGGGTCGGGTAGATCCGGCTTCCAAGTACAGACAGTTTACGGCTTGATCACCGCGCCACAGAACGTCACGCCCGGCGCTTACTCGACCGCGTCGCCCATCACGGTGACCGTGACGTACTGATCGCGCCCCGGAAACGGGTGTAACTTAAGTGCGCGTGCGCTGCACCCGCTTGACTTCGGGAATCCGTTTCAGCGAGCGCATCACCTGCGCGAGGTGCGCACGGTCCTTTACCTGCACCGCGAAGAACATGGCCAGCACTTCGCCGCCATCGGGCCGCTCCATCGACACCGTGTCGATGTTCGCTTCGGCGTCGGCGATGGCGGTGGCGAGATCGGCAAGGAGTCCGCGGCGGTCGGACACCAGCAGGCGCATGCCGGTTTCGAACGTGCCTTCCACATCGGGCGCCCATTCGACGTCGACCAACTCCGCGGCATCGACGCGCTGCTTCTTCTGCGTCACGCAATCGCGGCTGTGGACGAGGAGACCCTGACCGCGGCGGAACTGGCCGACGATGGTGTCGCCGGGAATCGGGCGGCAGCACTTCGCATACTGGATCGCCACGCCCTCGACGCCGCGCAACGTCAGCGATCCAAGCTTGGCGTTGGTCGCGGCCTGTGGATCGTCGGCGCGGCCGGCGGTCTTGGTCAGCGCCTGCGCGACTACGAATGAAAGGCGTCTGCCCAGTCCGATGTCGGCCAGGATTTCGATGTGAGTCTTGGTACCGTACTCCTTGGCGATGGCCTCCCAGCGCTCCCACGTGATGGATTCGGGCTCGACCTTGAGCGTTGCCAGCGCCTGATTGAGGAGACGCTCGCCCAGCGCCGCGGATTCCTTTTGCTGCAGTCCCTTCAGATAATGGCGGATGCGCGAACGGGCCTTGCCGGACGAGACGAACGACAGCCACGACGGATTCGGGCGCGCCGTCGGTGCCGTGAGGATCTCGACGTGGTCGCCGTTCTTGAGTTCAGTGCGCAGCGGCAGCAATTCATAATTGATGCGCGCGCCGACGCAGTGATGGCCGATGTCGGTGTGCACGCCGTACGCGAAATCCACGGCGGTCGCCCCGCGCGGCAGTGCCATGATCTTGCCCTTCGGCGTGAACACGTAGATCTCGTCCGGGAACAGGTCGCCCTTGATATGTTCGAGGAATTCCTTCGAGTCGCCCGATTCCGACTGGATTTCGAGCAGGCTCTGCAGCCAGCGCGAGGTTTCGCG
>JAYTIR010000507.1:0-11531 GCA_043731765.1 Burkholderiales bacterium | reverse complement strand
TCACCGGCGGCGCCGGGATATTGCAACAGGACGGCGAACGCGCCGCTCTTCGCAGCGTCGGCCGCCGGACCGACCACCACTTCGACATCGAGCGGACGGGCGCGCGTTTGCACGACGTCGAGGGTTTGCGGAAATACGTCGTCCGCGACAAAGAATCGCTTGCTTCCACTCTTGCCGACGCGAAGCGCCAACGTCATGGCCTCCGCTGCCGCGGTGGCTTCGTCGAGCATCGAGGCGTTGGCGATCGCCATGCCGGTCAGGTCGCACACCATCGTCTGAAAATTGATCAGCGCCTCGAGCCGTCCCTGCGAGATCTCGGGCTGGTAGGGCGTGTACGCGGTGTACCACGCCGGATTCTCGAGGATGTTGCGCAGGATGACTCCCGGCGTGTGCGTGCCATAGTAGCCCTGTCCGATGAACGACTTCAATACCTTGTTCTGCGCGGCAATCGCGCGCAACCGGCTCAGCGCTTCCGCTTCCGGCACGGGTGCGGCGAGCTTGATCGGCGCGTGCTCGCGTATTGCGGGCGGGATGATTGCATCGATCAATGCGGCGCGCGTCGCAAAACCCACCGCAGCGAGCATCGCGGCCTGATCCTCGTCGGTCGTGCCGATGTGTCGGGCGAGAAAGGCCGAACGGTCTTCGAGCGCGCGCAGCGTCGTTGGTGCCGTGCCGGGCAGGGGTTCGTTCATCTTCATTCGCGGTGTGCCTTCATTCGCCGATCAGCTTTTCGTAGGCCGCCGCATCGAGCATCGCCGCTAGCGCCCCGGCGTCGGCGGGCTTGATGCGGAACAGCCACGCGGCATACGCGTCGGCGTTGAGCGATTCGGGCGCGTCAGGCAGCGCTTCGTTTACGGCAACCACTTGGCCGGCGATGGGCGCGTACACGTCGCTCGCCGCCTTCACCGACTCCACGACCGCGCAGGCTTCGCCCACTTTCAATTGCCGGCCCACGTCAGGCAATTCGACGAATACGAGGTCGCCCAGCGCCGCCTGTGCGTGGTCGGTGATGCCGATGGTGACCGTGCCGTCGGATTCGGCGCGGAGCCATTCGTGGCTGTCGGCGTATTTGAGATTGGACGGAACGTTCATGCGGTTTCTCCGTGGGACTGCATGCCAGAAGGAAAAGTCGGGGAAAATCAGGAAACCAGGGCCTTGCCATTGCGCGCGAACGGCGGCTTCACCACACGCGCGGCAAGTTGCTTGTCGCGCACGGCGACGTGGACGATGTCGCCCGGCGCTACGCCGGTGGGCAACCGCGCGAGCGCGATGGACTTGGCCAACGTCGGGCTGAAGGTTCCGCTGGTGATTTCGCCGTCGCCCTGCTCGGTGTGCACTTTCTGATGAGCGCGCAGGACGCCGCCTGCGTCCTGCAGCAACAATCCGGCCAGCTTTTGTGCCGCCGGCTTGCTCAAAAGCGCCGCCTTGCCGACAAAATCGCGCGGACTCGCAAGGTCCACCGTCCACGCGAGGCCGGACGCGAGCGGCGACACCGTTTCGTCCATGTCCTGGCCGTAGAGATTCATGCCGGCTTCGAGCCGCAGCGTGTCGCGCGCGCCCAACCCACACGGTTTCACGCCAGCTTGCGCAAGCGCCTTCCACGTCGCTTCGGCGCGCGCGGAAGGCACCATCACCTCGAATCCGTCCTCGCCCGTATATCCGGTGCGCGCGATGAATATTTCGCCCGCCTTGTCGTTCACTGCCGTTCCCGTGAACGGTTTCAGTGCCGCGCTGGCGGCTTCCGTGCCCTGTAATGCCTGCCAGACTTTTGCGCGCGCGTTGGGGCCTTGCACCGCGATCATCGCGAGATCGTCGCGCGGCGTGAGCGAAAGTTGCGGTGCGTGCTCGGCAATCAGGCGACGGAACCACGTGATGTCCTTGTCCGAAGTCCCGGCATTGACGACGATGCGAAAAAAATCCTCGCGCAGGAAATAGACGATCAGGTCGTCGAGAACGCCGCCGTCCTGCGCGAGCAGGCACGAGTACAGGGCCTTGCCAGGTTCCTTGAGCTTGTCGACATTGTTGGCCAGCGCAAAGCGCAGGAAGTCGCGCGCGCCCGCGCCTGTGAGATCGACGGCGCGCATGTGCGACACGTCGAACATTCCTGCATCGCGCCGCACCGCGTGGTGCTCGTCAATCTGGGAACCATAATTGACCGGCATGTCCCAGCCACCGAAGTCGACCATGCGCGCGCCCGCAGCGCGGTGGGTGGCATTGAGCGGGGTTTGCTTCAGCACGCGGATCTCCGGACAGGGACAACAAAAGGGCGAAGCGACAACTCCACTTCGCCCCGTCTGTCCTCTTTACCTGAGAGATTTGGAGTGGCAAGACATTGCGTCTCGTCACCCGGTGCCCCTTCGGTGGACCGCGGCGGCCAAGGCAAATTGCCTGGCATCCTCCACGGCCGCTCTCCAGATCGGCGTTGCGTTACGTGCAGTCCTCGGTACCTGAGCGATTTCGGGAATACGCCTTCGGCGGCGACATTTCGCGGCAAATTCCCGCGCCGTCACTCTCTCCTGCACGAACCCGGCCGATTCTACCGGCGTCGAACCACTTCGGTCAAAGTCGCATGACCTGACACGTGAGCCGCGGCCCAGCGATGCCATCCTGGCATCGGCCAGTCATATCCCTTGACCAGTATAGTGTTTGTCGATAGTAAGCGTTTACTTTTTAAGGGTCAGGAGCCAGGTAACGAGTTCCGTAATTTCGGTCGTCGGAGTCGCGGCGTTAGGTGGCATCGGAATCGGGCCCCAGACGCCCGAACCACCCTCTTTCACTTTTTTCGTGAGCTTGGCGACGGCGTCCTTGTCATTCTTGTACTTGGCCGCCACGTCCACGTAACTCGGACCGACAAGTTTCTTGTCGATCGCGTGGCAGGCGGCGCAACCATCCTTCTTCATCATTGCTTCGGCCGCCGCGTTGTCAAGCGCAGCGTGCGCGGCGCCCGCGGCAAACAGCGTGGCGGCGGTGAAGCTGACAAGTACGAATTTCATCGGGTCTCCAATGTCGAATGATGAATCGGCGATAGATACGAGTCGGGTCGCGCGCCGGAATGTTACCCGAAGCCCGTTCGGAGCACCGCTCCGGTGTTGAGTCAGGCCGCCGCGAACAGCTGCCACTCTCCGGGAACGCCTTTGAGTGCGTGGGCGCCGCGGTCGCTGAAGGTGAGGCCCGCGCCCGCAACAAGATCCTTCACCGTGCTCGACACCAGAGTTTCGCCCGCGGCGGCGGCGGCGGCCACGCGCGCGCAAATGTGGACGGCAATGCCGCCGACATTGTCGCCGTCGAGTTCGATTTCGCCGGTGTGCACGCCCGCGCGTATCGCGATGCCCAATGGCTCGAGCGCATTGCCCATCGCGCCTGCGCAACGCACGGCGCGCGCCGGACCGTCGAAGGTCGCGAAGAAGCCGTCGCCAGACGTGTTGATCTCGCGGCCGCGAAAACGTGCGATCTCGGTTCGCGCGATGGCGTGATGGCGTCCGAGCAGGTCGCTCCACGCGCGGTCGCCCAGACGCGCGGCGGCCTCGGTGGAACCGACGATGTCGGTGAACAATACGGTCGATAAAACGCGGTCGTATTCCGGCGCCGGCCGGACTCCGGTCAGGAACTCCTGGAGCTCGTCGAGGAACGGGCCCTGCTCACCGAGCCACGGCAAATGATCGTCGCCCGCCAGTTCGACGAATCGCGCGCCGGGAATGCGCTCCGCGACAAAGCGTCCCTCGGCTACATTGACGTCCAGGTCGCCGGTGCGATGCATGACCAGCGTCGGGACGCGAATCGTCGGCAGAATGCTGCGGATGTCGATCTGCGTGTTCATGCGCAGCAGCGCCACCGCGGCGCCGGGACTCGCAGCGCGCCGAAAGTACGTCGCCAGGCGCTGCGCGAACGCGGCGTCGCCGACCTTGCTCGGTGCGTAATGGGCGATGTCCATCATGTTGCCCCACTCGCGTTCGAGGTATTCGTATTCCTTCTCCCGCTGCTCGGGGGTGGGCGCCCACGGGTAATCGGGGCTCCATATTCGTTTGGCGAATGTGTGTGCGAGCACCAGTGCGCGCGTGCGCTCCGGATGCATGGCCGCGAACAGCGCCGCAAGATTGCCGCCTTCCGAAAAACCGAACAACGCCGCACGCTGCGAGCCAACGGCGTCCATCACCACCGTCAGGTCATCCATCCGCTCTTCGAGCGTCGGCAACTTGCCGTCCGGCACGCGGTCGGACAAGCCCGTGCCGCGCTTGTCGAACCAGATCAGTCTCGCGAACGACGACAGCCGCTCGAGAAATCGCGCCATCGTGGGCTCCTCCCACGCCAACTCGATGTGCGAGACCCAACCGGGGACGTACACGAGATCGAACGGCCCCTGTCCGACGACCTGATAGGCGATGTGCACGTCGCCACTGCGCGCGTAGTGCGTCTTAGGTGTCATGGTGCGATTGTAGGGCCTGCCGTTGGCCCCGCGCTTGATGAAGCGATTTCGCGTTCGAGCTCGGCAAGGGTCGCAATGGGCGGCAGGCACTGCGTGCCGCGGCACACCCACGCGATGGCGCCCTTCGCCGGTGGCGCCCCTTTGGCGAGTGCCTGCGGAAGCGGCGCAACACCCGCGACGTTGAAGACGCGCACCGAGGGCCGGAATTGCGTTTCCAGCGCCCGCTGCCACGTAAGCGCCTCTTCCGTTTGGCCATCGATGATGACCGCAGCGGGTGGCGATTCGAGATCGGCGAGCGCCTCCAGCAGCGTCGAACATCCGGAGGGTGACTCGGCAAGCATCGGGGCGAAGAGCCGCACGCAACGTTCGGCCGCATCGATGTATCGCGGTTCGGAAGCAAGGTGCCCGAACGCGATCAGCGCGCAGGCGGCCACGCCATTGCCGGACGGTGTGGCGTTGTCGGGTCCGGGCTTGGTGCGGTGAAACAATTTCTCGTGATCGTGGCTGGTGAAGAAAAATCCTCCGCGTTCGGCATCTTCGAAGTGCGTGAGCAACGCGTCGGCCAATTCTCGCGCCCAGTCGAAGTCCTCCACCCGGAATCGCGTCTGCATGAGCTCGACCAGCGCGGCCAAAAGAAACGCGTAGTCGTCGAGATAGCCGTTCAGATCAGCGTGATCGCCAAAGCGTGTGGCCAGCAGACGCCCGTCGCGCCAGACGGTGCGCTTGAGTGTGTCGGTCGCGGCGAACGCCAAATCGGCCCAGCGCGGCTCATCCAGCGCCCGCGCGGCGCGCGCCAGTCCCGAAATGGCCAGCGCGTTCCACGACGTCAGGACCTTGTCGTCGCGGCCGGGGCGGATGCGGTGCTCGCGCGCGGCAAATAACGCCGACTGTGCGCCGACGAGCCGCGTGCGCGCATCGGGAAGGGAAATGTCGAGTTGCGCGGCGACGCGTTGCAGCGGTTCGATTACGCGCAGGTGCCACGCGTGGCCTTCGAAGTTCGGCGGGCGGTCGAGTCCGAAATGCGGCGCGGCCACGGCCCATTCCTCCGCGGAAACGAGCGCGCGCACCTCGTCCGGCGACCACACGTAGAACTTGCCTTCGTGGCCCTCGCTGTCGGCATCGAGGCTCGAGTAGAAGGCTCCGTCCGGATCGCGCATTTCGCGCACCAGCCAGCCGACGATTCCACGCGCGACATCCGCGAACCGCGCGTCACCGGTCGCGCGCCCAAGATCCGCGTACAGGCTCAGCAACGGCCCATTGTCGTAGAGCATTTTTTCGAAATGCGGGATGGTCCATTGCGCATCGACCGAGTAGCGACAGAAGCCGCCTCCAAGATGGTCGCGGATACCGCCGTCGGCCATGCAGGCGAGTGATTTGCGCACGACGGCCAGCGCTTCCTCATCCTGCGTCGCGCCCCATGCGCGCAGGCAGAATTCGAGTTCGGTCGGATGCGGGAACTTCGGTGCGCCGCCGAAACCACCGTATTCCGGGTCGAAGCGTTGCTTCAGTGCCGCGAGGGCCTGCGCGGGCGCCTGTCCCGGAAGTTCGTCGTCGCCGCCGACCGGCTCGAAGCCCGCCATCGCTTCCGTCAGACGCGCGTTTTGCTGGGCGATCTGTTCGCCCTGCTCGCGAAACGCCGTGGCCACGCGCGGCAACAATTCGAGAAAGCCGGGCAGGCCATATCGGCCCTGCTTCGGGAAATACGTTCCCGCGAAAAACGGCGCGCCGGCCGGCGTGAGGAACATCGTCAACGGCCAGCCGCCCGAACGCCGCGTCAGCAGCGCATGCGCGGTCTGGTAGATCTGGTCCAGGTCGGGCCGCTCCTCGCGGTCCACCTTGATGTTGACGAAGTGCTCATTCATTACCGCAGCCACGCCCGCATCCTCGAACGATTCGTGCGCCATGACATGGCACCAGTGGCATGCCGAGTAACCAATCGACAACAGGATGGGCTTGTTTTCGTCGCGGGCGCGGCGCAACGCCTCGTCGCCCCAGAGATTCCAGTCGACCGGATTGGCGGCATGCTGCTGGAGGTACGGGCTCGTGGCGCCGGCGAGACGATTGGCCATCGGGAATTGGCTGCGTCAGTGCGATCGCCACCAGCCGCGCGGCGAGAATTTCAGGACTCTTCGAAGGCGACGCGTTCGAAGTCCCCGCCGCGCTGCACGAGCTTGGTCAAGCGGAATTTGCGCTCGGGTCCCGGGTCCATCGAGCGGAACAGCCGGCCGGGATTGAATGTGCGCGGAGGCACAATCAACGTCACCCGCTCCTCTGGAGTTTCCGACAACAACAGCGCGGGCATCGGCGGCTCCTCGACGTAGGCCAGCGACATCGGCCGCATTGCCAGTGATTTCGGTGTGCCGGGCCACAACGCGAGCGATATCGTGAAATCTCCCTGCGGGTCCAGGGACACGCGCGTGACATGGCCAAGGCGCACGCGTTCGTCGTCCCGGGCGACCACGAGCTGGTCCAGGAACCAGCGGTAGCGTCCATGGTCGTTCCGGGTCAGCACCGCCTCCCGCCATTCATAGGCTCCCTGCCAACGTTCCCAGGGCCAGTTCCGTTCGGCTTCTTCCCGATAGCGATCGTAGTCGGTCAGGGCTCCCAACGTCTGCAGGTATTGGGCACCCTGGAACGTCATCCGTCCCAGCGGATCCTGGCGATCGAACGTGCGGCCACCGACCCGGAAATAGGCCGCCGGAACGCCGCCCGTCACGAGTTCGAGCCACGCGCGGTCGGTTTCGGCGTTGCGCCGCGGCAACTGGTACCAGTGGGCGTCGAGGTGCGACAGAAGCGCGGTGCAGCCTTCCACCGACGCGTCATGGCCGAGTTGCAATTCGGCGGGGCTCGCGCCGGCGGCCAGGCGCTTCAACCGGCCCCGGACGCTGGTGGCGAGTTTGCCTGGATAACCGAAACGCATCGACCGCGGCGGATCGCGCGGCGCCGTGCCGATGAGCGTGGCGCCGGTACTGCCGTCCAGGTCGAGCAACATGACCGGGCCTTCCGTCTCCCGTTGTTGCGCGTAGGGAAACACCTTGCGCGCCCACTGCGACAGCCAGCGGTCGGTCAATTCGATCTGCCTGATCGACATCGCGGAAGGGTCGGCCAGGCCCAGCAACAACGCGTGGCAATACGTCGAATAGCATGAGATTCCGACCGCGTTCGGCGTCAGGTCGTCCGACACCGCGGTGACAGCGCAGTCGAGGATCTCGGTCAGCCGATAGTAGGCGTGCAGTTCCTGCCACAGCGCGGCGGGTGCGGCCCGACGCGCGAGGCCGTGCACCAGCACCAGTTGCTTGCCGACATAAAGACCCCGCTGGAGGAGCTTGGCCTTCACCCCCTGCAACTCGGCATCGCCTTCGAGCAGGGGTTTCAGGCAAGCGGAATATTGTTCCCAGAGCGCATGCCACAGTGCGATGGCCTGATCGGCGGCCTCGAGTTCGCGGTCCGAAGCGGGTTGCGGCTTGCCCGCATAGCGGCGCGCCAATTCGGTATGCAGATGGGCAACCTGGTCGCGCATGACCTCGGCGATCGTCGCCCGCTCGCGGGGCGCGAATGCCGCGGCAGACACCGCGCGCAACTGGCCACTGATTGCCTCGTACAGCGGGCCGACCCCCGTCACCATCAGGGACTTCGCCCAGCGCTTGGCGCCGTCCGCATCCGCGAACGCCAGCGACGGAACGTCCCGATCGGCAGCGGTTGCGGCGTTCGGCGGCATCACCGGAGTGGCCGTGTCCTGCGTCATTGAATCACCAGGAATCCGCTATGAAATGCCTTCGCAGTTTATAGCACAAAGGCGGCAGGCCTCGCCTCCCCGGCCATTTCGGACCCGACAGGCGGGTTGACGGGTTACGCGCCTGCGCACTGGCTGGAAATGTGAATTTTCCGCTCGCGCGGGCACGAAAGTTCCGACGCGCGGCGGGGGCCGGCGGCCTATTGTTGGGCCATGGTCACCAACAAAACAGCGATCGGCTCCCAGCGCCCACAGGTTTCAGCTGCCGAAAGCCACGCACCGTCGCCTCCACCCGCGAGGGCGCGCCGACTGGAAAAGGGCCGGGCGTCCGCGGTTCCATCCCATTCACTTGGGCGTCTTCGCGGGTTTTTTTCAGGGGCAGCAGGAAGCGGTGAACAGAACCAGAGCAGGGAGAAGGCCATGGAAGCGCTACTCATGCAAGGATCCGGACACCTGTCACTTGGTTCGGAGCCCGTAAACCTTCGTGCAACGCCCAAAGCCAGAACCGGCCGCGCCGCGACGATTTTCGCCGCGATTTACCTGGCGCTGGTCCTGGGTTCGCCGCTCATCGTGCGCTATGGACCCTCTGCGGACGACCACTCGATGGCCGCGTTGGCGAACCGGATGGAACAGCCGCGTTGCGCAAGCGCACCGGAATTCGGCTACTCCTGTCCGGGACGTACTCTCGTGGCGCGGGATGCCGACACCGCCAAGCAACCCGACCTCTGACTAGACGAGAACGCGTTCGATGCCGCCGGCATTGGCCTCGGCAACGTATTCAGGCATCCAGTTTGCCCCAAGCAGGTTCTTCGCAGTTTGGACGACGATGTAGCGGATCAACGAAGGCGTCAGTGGCGGTGTTCATGACAGCCCTGAATGTTACCGCAGTGCAAAATCCGCAGTTGTTCGACGGCCACGACAGAATCTCGGCGGGTCAGGCGGTGTCCATCCGGCGATAGCCAATCGCCTCGGCCACATGCGTCGCGTTGATGCGCTCGCAGCCGCCGAGATCGGCAATCGTGCGCGCCACTTTAAGTACGCGGTGATAAGCCCGGGCGGAAAACGCGAGCCGGGTCATGGCCCGCGCAAGCAGGTCCTCGGCCGCGGCTTCGGGCACGCAATACGCTGCGACTTCCGCCGGCAGCAGGCGCGCATTGGTCTTTCCCTGACGATCGTACTGCCGCCCGCGCGCGCGCTCGACACGCGTACGCACCGTCGCGGACGATTCACCTGTCCCGCACGCGCGGATTTCCGGTTCGGCGACAGCAACCTCGCTCCCGTCGCCGCGAGGCTTGCGCGAGTTGCGCAAGTTCAATGCGAGCGCCTCCGGCAGTACTGCCGGAACGTCGATGGCGAGGTCGATGCGATCGAGCAGCGGCCCCGAGACCCGCGAGCGATAGCGGGCGATGCGGTCCGGCGTGCAATGGCACCGTCCGCTCACATGTCCCAACCAGCCGCACGGACACGGATTCATCGCCGCCACCAGCTGAAACTGCGCAGGGAACGTGCTCTGCCGCGCCGCGCGGGAAATGTGGATCACGCCGGACTCGAGCGGCTCGCGCAACGCTTCGAGCACGCGACGGTCCCACTCCGGCAGCTCGTCCAGGAACAAGACGCCGTTGTGGGCGAGCGAAATCTCGCCGGGCCGCGGATCGCTGCCGCCGCCGACTAACGCCACGCCGCTGGCCGTGTGATGCGGCGCGCGAAACGGACGCTCGCCCCAGCGCTCCGGAATGAAGCGCCCGGCGATCGACGCCACCGCGGCTACTTCGAGCGCTTCGTCCTCCGCAAGCGGTGGCAGCAATGACGGCAGGCGCTGCGCGAGCATCGACTTGCCGGTTCCTGGCGGGCCTGTAAGCAGCAGCGAATGCGCGCCGGCCGCGGCGATTTCGAGCACGCGCTTCGCCTGCGCCTGTCCCCGCACGTCCTCGATGTCGAGGCCCGCGGGGGGTGTAACCGGCGGTGCCGGGACGACCTGTACCAACGGCGCAGTTCCCGTGAGATGGGCGCACACCGCAAGCAGCGACCGCGCGCCGTAGATCGTCGCGTCGCGGACGAGCGCGGCTTCGGCAGCCGACGCGGCGGGAAGCACGAATGCGTGGCCGTCGCTTCGGGCGGAACGCGCCATGGCCAGCGCGCCGCGCACCGGGCGCAGGTCGCCGGTCAAGGCCAGCTCACCCGCGAATTCATAGTGCGCAAGCTGGTGTGAGGGGATCTGGCCCGTCGCGGCCAGGATGCCGAGTGCAATCGGCAGGTCGAAACGTCCGGACTCCTTGCGCAGGTCCGCCGGCGCCAGATTGACCGTCACCTTGCGCGCGGGAAATTCGAATTGCGCGTTCTGCAACGCAGCGCGCACACGATCGCGCGCCTCGCGCACCTCCGCATCCGGCAACCCGACGATGTTGACGCCCGGCAACCCGCCGGCAATGTGCACCTCGACGGCCACGCGTGGCGCGGCAACGCCTGCGAGCGAGCGGCTGTGCACAATTGCGACCGACATGGGGAAACTCGTGGCAACACCCGTGGCAGGAGCGCGACCGGTATCCCGCGCGCCATGATCAGTGGGTGCCAGCCGGCGGCAGGAAGCGCGCCTCCAGTTGGGCGACGCGCGTCTCGAGCCGCTCGAGTTTCTCGCGCGTTTTGGCCAGCACCCGGGCCTGCGTGTCGAACTCTTCCCGCGTGACGAGATCAAGGCGCGATAGACCGCTCTGCAGGACGGCCCTGACGTTTTTTTCGATGTCCTTGGCGGGACCCGATTCGACCGCCTTGCCGATACGGGCAGCCAGGTCTTCCAAGGTCTTGGCATTGAGAAGTTGCATCAGGTTTTCTCCGATTGGTCGTTGCTGCGATGAGTCTAGCAAAGGCGCCGGGTGCGCCGCCTTAGTCCGTTCGGCCGACCCGTCCCGCCCCGCGAAGCAGGTCATCCTCTAGTGCCGCTCCATAAATGTGCGATCGCAGCATTCGACGCACCGTTCCGGTGCCAATCAAGCTTTGATCCGCGGCTCCGCCGGCCGAAGTTTGAGTTAACCATATGAAATATATATTGATTTTTCCGTGGCACATGAAATGCTGTTAGTAGCTCGGAAGTATCTCCATTTTCCATCCTCATTTTCCACTTTCATTTTTCTTAACCACCTCGCAAGGGATTCCGACATGAACACGAAGCCAGGACTCCGCCCCTTGGTCGTCGCTGCGGCATGCGCCGCGTTGTTGGCGGGCTCCGTATTTGCACAGACGCCTCTTCCCGCGGCTGCTCCTGCCGCAGCGCCGGCAGCCGAGAAACCTGCGGAACCGGCTCCGCCGCCCCCGATTTTTTCCATCGGGGGATTTGATCTGACCGGCCACTTCGATGTTGGCTACCAGTACCTCACTGGC
>JAYTIR010000506.1:0-3363 GCA_043731765.1 Burkholderiales bacterium | reverse complement strand
AGCGGCTTCGGCTCGACCTCGCCGAACTTCGCGAAGTCCACGGTCGGCCACGGCAACAGGTTGAGTTGGCCCCCACCGCTGATGCCGCCGCTTGCGGCACCCGTGGAAGCGCCGCCACTCATTGCCTGCTTGACGAAATTCCGGACGTCTTCCTGCTGGATGCGGGCATGCGGACCCGTGCCCTTCACTTTCGCCAGGTCGACGCCGAGTTCGCGCGCGAACTTGCGCACGGAGGGCGACGCGTGCGCGCCCTTGAACGCTTCACTATCCACTGGCGCCGCCGGTGCCAAAGGTGTTGGCGACGGCTTCGGCGAAGGCGTTGCAGCCGAGGCGGGCGCAGTGGCGGTGGCAGTTGAGGCGGGCGCTGAAGCAGCAGGTGGTGGCGGGGTCGCGGTAGGTGCCTGGACAGCCGCCTTTGCGTCACCGGCCGCAGCGGAGTCGAGCGTGAGGATCAACGTCCCTTCGCTGACCTTGTCACCGAGCTTCAGCTTGAATTCCTTCACGACGCCGGCAACGGGTGCCGGCACGTCCATCGTCGCCTTGTCCGATTCGAGCGAGATGAGCGAGTCCTCGGCTTTCACGCTGTCGCCCGGCTTCACGAATATCTCGATGACCGGAATGTCCTTGAAGTCGCCGATGTCGGGGACTTTGACTTCGATCGTGTTCATAAGGGCCTTGGATTAAACATGCCAACTACACTGTCCACGGCGCCGGCTTGTCCGGATCGAGTCCGTATTTCCTGATTGCTTCGGCCACCTTGGCCGCCGGAATCGTGCCCTCATCCGCCAGCGCCTTCAGCGCCGCGACGGTCGTGTAGTAGCAGTTGACCTCGAAGAAGTGGCGCAGCTTCTCGCGCGTGTCGGAGCGTCCGAAACCGTCGGTGCCGAGGACCACATAGCGGCTTCGCACCAGCGGGCGAATCTGCTCCGCGAAGAGACGCATGTAATCGGTCGTGACGATCACCGGACCCTGCGTGTCCTTGAGGCAGGCCTCGACGTGCGACACGCGCGGTTTGTCGGTCGGATGCAGCGTGTTCCAGCGCATCACCGCGTTGCCGTCGCGTGCAAGTTCGGTGAACGACGGGCAACTCCAGATGTCCGCATCCACGCCCCAGTCTTTTTTCAGAAGATCGGCAGCGGCGATCGCCTCGCGCAGGATGACGCCCGATCCCATCAGCTGCACGCGCGGTGGCGGTGATGGTCCCCCCACGCTCGCTTCGCTCGCTGCCCCCGTGGGGGGGCCATCACCCCCATCGCGCAGCTTGTACATGCCCTTGAGGATTCCCGGCGCTGCGCCTTCCGGCATTGCGGGTTGCCGGTAATTCTCGTTCATCACCGTCAGGTAGTAATAGATGTCCTCCTGCTCGGCGTACATCCGGCGCATGCCGTCCTGGATGATGACCGCGACCTCATAGCCGAATGTCGGGTCGTACGAGATGCAATTCGGGACGGTGGCCGAGATCATGTGCGAGTGGCCGTCCTCGTGCTGCAACCCTTCTCCGTTCAGCGTGGTGCGGCCGGCGGTGCCACCCAGCAGGAAGCCGCGCGAACGCATGTCGCCGGCGGCCCAGGCAAGGTCGCCGATGCGCTGGAAGCCGAACATCGAGTAAAAAATGTAGAAAGGGATCATTTGCACGCCATGCGTCGAGTACGACGTCGCGGCGGCGATCCAGTCGCACATCCCGCCGGCCTCGTTGATCCCCTCCTGCAGGATCTGACCGTCCTTGGTCTCCTTGTAGAACATCAGTTGGTCGGCATCCTGCGGCGTGTAAAGCTGGCCCTGCTGGTTCCAGATGCCGAGCTGCCGGAACATGCCTTCCATGCCGAACGTGCGCGACTCGTCCGGGACGATCGGCACGATGTGCTTGCCGAGGTTCTTGTCGCGGATCAGCATCTGCAGAATCTGCACGAAGGACATCGTCGTCGAGATTTCGCGGTCGTCTGTGCTTTTGAGGAACCGCTCGAACGCAGCGAGTTCCGGCACGACCAGCGGCGCGGCCTTGCGCCGACGCGCGGGCAGGAAGCCGCCCAGTTCCATCCGCCGTGCGCGCATGTATTGCTGCTCCGGCGATCCATCGGCGAAGTTGACGTAAGGCACGTCCTCAAGCTTGTCGTCGGTCACCGGGATCTGGAAGCGGTCGCGGAACTTGCGGATCGAATCGAGCGACATCTTTTTTTGCTGATGCGTGATGTTCTGCGCCTCGCCCGACTCGCCCATTCCGTAGCCCTTGATGGTCTTTGGAAGGATGACCGTCGGCTGTCCCCTGTGGTTGACCGCCGCGTGGAACGCCGCGTAGATCTTGTGCGGGTCGTGCCCGCCGCGGTTCAGGTGCCAGATTTCCTCGTCGGACCAGTCGGCGACCAATGACTTAAGTTCCGGCGTGTTGAAAAAATACTCGCGCACGTAGGCGCCGTTCTTGCTCTTGAACGTCTGGTATTCGCCGTCGACGCATTCCATCATCCGGCGGATCAGGATGCCCTTCTTGTCGCGCGCGAACAGCGCATCCCAGTGCGTGCCCCAAACCACCTTGATGACGTTCCAGCCGGCGCCGCGGAAGTCGCTTTCCAATTCCTGGATGATCTTGCCGTTGCCGCGCACCGGACCGTCCAGGCGCTGCAGGTTGCAGTTGACGACGAAGATCAGGTTGTCGAGGTTCTCGCGCGACGCCATGCCGATCGCGCCCATCGATTCCGGCTCGTCCATTTCGCCGTCGCCCATGAACGCCCAGACCTTGCGGCCTTCCGTTTGCGCCAGACCACGGTCCTGTAGATACTTCATGAATCGCGCCTGGAAGATCGCCATCAACGGGCCCAAGCCCATCGACACGGTCGGAAACTGCCAGAAATCCGGCATCAGCCACGGATGTGGGTACGACGAGATGCCCTTGCCGTCCACTTCCTGGCGGTAATTGTCCATCTGTTCGGCCGTCAGGCGGCCCAGCATGAATGCACGCGCATACACACCCGGCGACGAGTGCCCCTGTATGAAGATGAGATCCCCGCCGTGCGTGTCGGACGGCGCCCTCCAGAAATGGTTGAACCCGACGTCGTACAAGGTGGCGGCCGAGGCGTAACTCGCGATGTGACCGCCGACGTTCGTATCCTTGTTCGCGCGCAGTACCACGGCCATCGCGTTCCAGCGCACATACGACCGGATGCGGTGCTCGATTTCCTGGTCGCCCGGGATGCGGACCTGCTGGTCCGTCGGAATGGTGTTGATGTAGGCCGTGTTCGCGGAGAACGGCAGGTACGCGCCCGACTGCCGTGCGGCGTCGATGAGATTTTCGATCAGGAAGTGCGCGCGGTCAGGTCCTTCTGCGGCGAGCACGCCCGCCAGAGCGTCCAGCCATTCGCGGGTTTCCTG
>JAYTIR010000505.1:0-4376 GCA_043731765.1 Burkholderiales bacterium | reverse complement strand
CGTAGAGATGCTGGCGAGCCTCTACTACGAGCCCTTGTGGGTTTTTTATCGCAACCAGGTGCCGTTGTCGCAGCTGAACCAGTTGCGGGAAAAGCGCATCGCCGTCGGGGCCATCGGCAGCGGCACGCGGGCATTCGTGGAGCCATTGCTCGCGTTCAACGCGGTACTGCGCAGCAATTCGACGCTGGTTTCACTGGGCGGCGAGCTCGCGCTGCTCGAGCGCGATGTCGCAACGCGTCAAGGCCCGCTTCCCGTCGAGAAGTGGCTGCAGGACCTCGAGCGCATCGAGCGTACGGTGGAAGACATCAGGACCCCGACCAGTTTCGCGCGCGAGGATTACACACTGCGCGAGCACATCGGTCCGGTGCGCCGCGCAGTGCAGGCCAAGGCCGGGACGTCCCAGGCGTCGTTGTGCCCCTCCATCGAGGCGCCGCAGGACTTCGCGGAGGAAGGGAGGGCATCGAGTAAACTATTCAGTTCTGCCCCAGCCCCCACATTTTTCGGAGTTGTTCCTGCCATGAAAAAAGTCTATGCCAACGCCACCGCTGCGTTGAAGGACCTCCTGCAAGACGGCATGACCATCGCCGCGGGCGGTTTCGGCCTGTGCGGAATCCCGGAAAATCTCATCCAGGCGCTGGTCGACAGCGGCGCCAAGGGCCTCACCATCGTCGGCAACAACGCCGGCGTGGATGATTTCGGAATGGGGCTCTTGCTCAAGACGCGGCAGGTGAAAAAAGTCATCGCGAGCTACGTGGGCGAGAACAAGGAGTTCGAACGCCAGGTGCTGGCCGGCGAGCTGGAGTTGCAGCTGACGCCGCAGGGGACGCTGGCCGAGAAGTTGCGCGCGGGCGGCGCCGGAATCCCGGGCTTTTACACGCGCACAGCGTTCGGCACGATGCTGGCCGAGAACAAGGACACGCGGAAATTCGACGGCAATGAGTACGTGCTGGAGGAGGGCATCAAGGCCGATGTCTCGATCGTCAAAGCCTGGAAGGGCGACAAGGCGGGGAATCTTGTCTACCGCATGACGTCGCGCAATTTCAACCCCATGATCGCAACCTGCGGCAAGGTCACCGTGGCGGAGGTTGAACATCTGGTGGAAACGGGAGAACTCGATCCGGACCAGATTCACACGCCGGGAATCTACGTCGACCGCATCATCCAGGGAACGAACTACGAAAAGCGCATCGAGTTCCGCACCGTCTCGGGCGCCGCGGCATCGAAGAAGGATTCACCGATTCGCGAATTGATGGCGAGGCGCGCGGCGAAGGAACTGCGCGACGGCTACTATGTCAATCTGGGCATCGGCATCCCCACGCTCGTCGCCAATTTCATCCCGGCGGGAATCAACGTCACGCTCCAGTCGGAAAACGGGCTGCTGGGCATCGGTCCGTTTCCGACCGAGGACAAGATCGATGCCGACCTCATCAACGCCGGCAAGCAGACAATCACGACCAGCCCCGGGTCGAGTTTTTTTTCCAGTGCGGATTCGTTTGCGATGATCCGCGGCGGTCACATCGACCTTTCGATCCTGGGCGCGCTGGAAGTGTCGGAGAACGGCGACATCGCCAACTGGATGGTTCCCGGCAAGATGGTCAAGGGCCCGGGCGGGGCGATGGACCTGGTATCGGGCGTCCGGCGCGTCATCGTGCTGATGGAGCATACGGCGAAGGACGGCAGCCCGAAGATCCTCAAATCATGCACGCTGCCGATCACCGGCAAAGGTGTGGTCAACATGATTGTCACGGACCTGTGCGTGTTCGATGTCGAGTCCACCGGACTGGTACTGCGGGAACTGCACCCCGGCGTGACGGTAGAGGAAGTCCGCGCCAAGACCGGGTGCGATTTTTCGATCGCGCTTGCGGCGTGACTTGAAGTCGATCTAGTTTTTCGCTTGTGTCAGTGCGTCGGCATTCCAGCCGCCGCCGAGTGCCTTGATCAGCCCGACGCTTGCGGTGAGCCGCCGGCCGAGAATGGACAATGCCGTGCGTTCGCTGTTGAGCGCGGACGCCTGGAGGACGACGACCGCCAGATAGCTGATCGTTCCGGCCTGGTACTGATTGGTGGCGATGGCCGCCGACTGCCGCGCGGCCTTGACGGCCTCGTCCTGGAGGACCGCTTCCTGCGCCAGGAGGTCGAGCGCCGCGAGATTGTCCTCGACGTCCTGAAAGCCGGTGAGCACGGTCGAACGGTAATTTGCGACCGTCTCGTCATAGGTGGCAATCGCTTCCGCCTTTTGCGCACTGCGTAAACCGGCATCGAAAACCGTTTGCGCAAGCACGGCGCCCAATGACCAGTAACGGCTGGGCAGCGACAACAAACTGCCGATGACCGAATTCTGAAGTCCACCGCCCGCGGATAACGTCACCGCCGGAAAGAAGGCGGCTTGCGCGACGCCGATCTGCGCGTTGGCACTTGCCGTGCGCCGCTCGGCAGCGGCAATGTCGGGTCGCCGCTCGAGCAATGCAGAAGGCAGCGCCACGGGAATGTCGGGAAACACGGTGGCCAGTGGTTTCGCGATGACAGACAATTCCGCCGGCGGCTTACCGACGAGCACGGCAATCGCATGTTCGAGTTGAGCGCGCACGAGCGTGGCATCGATGACCTGTGCCTGGGTCGACTTGAGTTGCGCTTCCGCCTGCAGGACGTCACCACGAGCGACGATGCCCGCAGCATACTGGTTGCGAGTGAGTTGCAGCGATCGCTCGTAGGTGGTGACCGTTTCCCGCAGCAGCGCAATCTGCGCGTCCTGAACACGCAGCAGAAAGTAGTCCTGTGCGAGCAGCGCCTGCGCGGAAAGCGTGGCCCCGGCCAGTTCGGCGGCGGTGGCTTGTGCGCTGCTGCTGGTGGCCTCGACACTGCGGCGAATTCCGCCCCATAGGTCGACTTCCCAGCTCGCGTCGATCGAGGCATTGAAACTGTTGGTCACGCCGGACGTTGAATTCGAATTCGCACTGGAGCCCGTCGCGCGGCTGCTCCGCAATCCCGAGGCGCCGGCATTGACGAACGGGAACAGTGCCGCGCGGGCGGCCTGCGTTGCCGCGCGCGCTTCGCGCACACGCGCTTCGGCGGCCTGGACGGTCTGGTTGGAAATATTCACCTGCGCTTCAAGTCCGTTGAGATCGGCGTCGCCAAACACCTCCCACCAATTTCCGCGTGGTGCGTCGTCGCTGGGCTGCGCTACCTTCCAGCCCTGTGCTTCCTTGTAGTCGCTGGGGGAAGGCGCGGCCGGTCGCGCATAGTCGGGGCCGACCATGCATCCGCCCAGGACGGCGACCAGTATCGCAACCACTCCCGCGCGTCCGCCTGTCCGCATCATGGCTATTTGCTTTTCGTGATCCGATACCGGCACGCCATTTCCTTCAGTCTGCCGCATGGCTGACCGGCGCGCCGCTACCCCGCAGCGTCCGCGTGCGTTGCGCCCACAAGCGAAACCGGTCGAGGTAAAGATAGACCACCGGCGTCGTGTACAGCGTGAGGATCTGGCTCACGAGCAGGCCGCCCACGATTGCGATGCCAAGAGGACGGCGCATTTCGGCGCCGTCACCGGATCCCAATGCGAGCGGCAGGGCGCCCAGCATCGCCGCCAGCGTGGTCATCATGATCGGTCGGAAGCGAAGCATGCACGCCTCGAAGATCGCATCGCGGGAGTTCATTCCGTGGGTGCGCTCCGCGTCGAGGGCGAAGTCGATCATCATGATCGCGTTTTTCTTCACGATGCCGATCAGCAATATGACGCCGATGAACGCGATGATGGAGAAGTCGGTCTTGAACAACAGCAGCGCGAGCAGCGCGCCGACACCCGCCGATGGCAGCGTGGACAGTATCGTGAGCGGATGCACGTAGCTTTCGTAGAGCACGCCGAGCACGATGTACACGGCAATCAGCGCGGCCAGAATCAGCCAGGGTTGGCTGCTGAGCGAGGACTGGAAGGCGCGCGCGCTGCCCTGAAAGCTGCCGTGCACGGCGTCAGGCACGCCTGATCGCGCCATCGCATCCTCGATTGCGCGCGTCGCCTGTGACAGCGAAACGTCGGGTGCCAGGTTGAAGGAAATCGTCGAGGCGACGAACTGGCCCTGATGATTGACGCCCAGCGGAGTGTTGGTCGGACCGAAGGTGGCGACTGCGGATAGCGGAACCTGAGCGCCGCCGGGTGCGCTGACGTAGACCGTGTTCAGCACTTCGGGCGATTGCCAGTACTCGGGTGCTGCCTCCATCACGACGCGATACTGGTTGAGTTGCGCGTAGATCGTGGAGACCTGCCGCTGCCCGAACAAGTCGTTCAGCGTCGTATCGATCAACCTGGGGCTGATCCCGAGCCGCGACGCGGTGTCGCGGTCGATGATGAGTGACGTCTGCAGGCCCTTGTCCTGGGT
>JAYTIR010000504.1:0-19781 GCA_043731765.1 Burkholderiales bacterium | reverse complement strand
ATGCGCAGGTCCACGAGCTTGCGATCGCCGAAGAGGCCCCGGTTGGCGTTGGCGGCGAGGAATGCGTCCCAGCGAAAACCGGATTCGACCACGAAGACTTCACGCTCCGTGGCGCCGGCCGCGCGCGCCGCCGCGCGGACCGCGTCACCGGCTTCCAGCGCCAGCAATGGTTCGTCCCCATGAATCACGTACAGCGCTTTCACGCCGCGTTGCAGATGTTCCGGGAGATCGTCAGCGCGAACTTGCATGATGCGAAGCAAACAGTTTTCTAGACCGGCTTTTTCGCCGCCTGCAACCGCCGCACGATCTGCTGAATGGCGTCGGTCTGCATGTCCCTTTGCAGCCGCTGCTCTTCCAGGTCGCGCGCCAGCACCTGCGTTTCGTTGAACGTGTACGAACGGCGGATCACGACCTCGCCTGCCGGCATCCAGTCCGCGCCTTCCTTGTCGTGCAGGCGAAAGGACACACGCTTGATGAGCTGGTATTCGCGCACGGAGCCGCCCGAAGACAGCGACAGCACCTCCTTGTCGTCATGGATCACCGGAATGTCGAGCACGACCTGCGCGGCGATCGCGGTGTCCGCGAGCGTGGCACTGCCCGTGCCCGTGAGCGCACGCCTGATCTCGTTGTTGAACGCAGGCGAGCCCGACGAATTCAGGTAGAGCGATTCGAAGGCGTAGGTCGCAGTACCCCGCAAGTGAAACCCGCATCCGGCCAGCATGAGCGCGGCGGACGCGATGACCAATCGCAGGCAGGTGCCGCGCATCACACGACCACGTTCACGAGCCGGCCGGGCACGATGATGACCTTCTTCACCGCTGCGCCGTTGGCGTGCTTGTTCACTTCGGCGCTGCCGCGCGCGGCGGCTTCGATGGCCGACTTGTCTGCCGTGGCCGGGACGCTGAGCTTGCCGCGCAGCTTGCCGTTCACCTGCAGCACGAGTTCGATTTGGTCCTGCGCGAGCGCGGCAGCATCGACTTCGGGCCACGAAGCGTCGAGCAGTTCACCGTATTCGCCAGCCAGCTCCGCGTCCTGCCACAGCACCCAGGTCGAATGGGGAATGACCGGATAGAGCGTGCGCAGCAGGATCGACAGGCCTTCGCGCTGAAACGCCGCGCCACCGCGCTTGTCGGCGGGCACGGCTTCGAGCGTGTTCAGCATCTTCATGCCGGCGGACACGACGGTGTTGTATTGAATGCGCTCATAGTCGTAGTTCGCCTGCTTCAGCGTGACATGAAGCTCGCGGCGCGCGGACTTCACGGCGTCATCCGCATCACGGAATTCAAAGTGGCCCGCGGCGTTTTTCACGGCATCCAGGTGCACCTGAACGAATGTCCACAGCCGTTTCAGGAAGCGGTGCGCGCCTTCGACCCCCGCATCGGACCAGATCGCGGAATCATCCGGCGATCCGGCGAACATCACGTACAGCCGTGCGGTGTCCGCGCCGAACCTGTCGATCAGGTCCTGCGGGTCGACGCCGTTTTGTTCCGTCTTGCCCATCTTGCCCACACCGCCGTACTCGACGAGGGAGCCATCCGCCAGTCGGCCGCCTGTGATGCGTCCTTGCGCGTCGGTCGTCGGCGTGACGTCGTCGGGCGAATGATATTCCTTGCTGCCATTGGAATTGCGGCGGAAATAGATGTGATTGAGCAGCATTCCCTGCGTGAACAGCCGGGTGAAAGGCTCGTCGATCTTGACCAGGCCCATGTCGCGCATGACCTTGGTCCAGAACCGCGCATAGAGGAGATGCAGGATGGCGTGCTCAATGCCGCCGATGTACTGGTCCATGGGCATCCAGTAGTCGTTGCGTGCGTCGACCATCGTCGTGGCGCCAGGGCTCGTGTAGCGCATGTAATACCAGGATGAGTCCACGAACGTATCCATCGTGTCCGTCTCGCGCCGCGCCGGCTTGCCGCACTTCGGGCAGGCGACGTTGAGGAAATCCTCGCGCTTGTTGAGCGGATTGCCGCCCCCGTCCGGCATGCAGTCCTCGGGCAGCACGACCGGCAAGTCACTCTCCGGCACAGGCACGGGCCCGCAACCGGCACAATGGATGATCGGGATCGGCGTGCCCCAGTAGCGCTGGCGCGATATGCCCCAGTCGCGCAGGCGAAAAGTGATCTTTTTCTCTCCCAACCCTTTCGCAGCCAGGTCGGCGGCAATCGCGTCGACCGCTTCCGCGTACGGGAGGTCGTCGTACTTGATCGAGAACACGCAGCGGCCTCGAACCTTGTCGGCGTACCACGGCTGCCACGCGTCCGTTGAAAATTCCTCGTCGGGAACGGCGATGACCTGCTTGATCGGCAACCCGTATTTCTTCGCGAACTCGAAGTCGCGCTCGTCGTGCGCGGGCACGCCCATCACGGCGCCGTCGCCGTAGGCCATCAGCACGTAGTTGCCGACCCAGAGTTCGATCGGCTCCCCGGTCAGCGGGTGTGTCAGGACGAGCGCCGTGGGCATCCCCTTTTTCTCCATCGTGGCCAGGTCGGCCTCGATGACGCTGCCGTGCCGGCAATCGTCGATGAACGCTGCCAGCGCCGGGTTCGACTTCGCGGCGTGCGTCGCCAGCGGATGTTCGGCGGCGACGGCGCAGAACGTAACGCCCATGATCGTATCGGCGCGCGTCGTGAACACGTACATCTTGCCGTCGCCGATGAGGGCTCCGCTGTCGTCCCTGACGTAGTGCAGGAACGCGAAGCGGATGCCCACGCTCTTGCCGATCCAGTTGGCCTGCATCGTCTTCACGCGTTCGGGCCAGCCGGGCATCCGGTCGAGGCAGGCGAGCAGCTCCTCGGCGTAATCGGTGATCTTGAGGTAATAGCCGGGGATTTCGCGTTTCTCGACCGGCGCGCCGGTGCGCCATCCGCGCCCGTCGATCACCTGCTCGTTCGCAAGTACTGTCTGATCCACCGGGTCCCAATTGACGACCTGGGTCTTGCGGTAAGCAGTTCCCCTCTCAAGCATCTTCAAGAAGAACCACTGGTTCCAGCGGTAGTAGGCCGGATCGCAGGCGGCGAATTCGCGCGACCAGTCGATCGCCCAGCCCATTGCAATGAATTGCTGCTTAATGAAGGCGATGTTCTCGTACGTCCATTTCGCGGGCGCGACGCCGTTCTTGATCGCCGCGTTTTCAGCCGGCAGGCCGAACGCATCCCAGCCCATCGGCGTCAGGCAGTTGTAGCCCTTCATCCGCAGATGCCGGTACATGACATCGCCGATCGTGTAGTTGCGCACGTGTCCCATGTGCAGCGGTCCCGAGGGGTAGGGCAGCATCGACACGCAGTAGAATTTTTTCCGGTCGGTGCGTTCGACCGCGCGATAGGCGTCGGCCGCGGTCCACGCGGATTGCGCGGCGGCTTCGATGTCCTTCGGGATGAACGGTTTCATGGGCGGACGGGATTCGGCGCGGCGTGCGCCGTGCATGATTTCGCAAACTGTTGATTATACCGGCCGACCGGCTCACCGCGGCGCGGCGAGCACCCACATTCCCAGACCGGCGAAGAGCGTCGCGGCCACGATGCGAACGGCGCGAAACGGAATGCGCGTAGACGCCGCGTTGCCGATGAATGCCGTGGGAGCGTCGACGAGCAACATGCCCAGCGTCGTGCCCGCGACTACGGCGAACAGCGAATCGAATTTCGCGGCGAGCATGGCCGTGGCGATCTGTGTCTTGTCGCCCATCTCGGCTGCGAAGAACGCCACGACCGTGATGGCAAACACGTTGCGATTCGAAACCGGCGGCGCGTCGGCCTCGTCGAACTTGTCCGGTTTCAGCGCCCAGGCGGCCACGGCGAAAAACGACAGCGCCAGCCCCCAGCGCAAAACGTCAGGCGATACCGCCTGCCGCACCCACTGGCCGATCCACGCCGCCAACGTATGATTGCCGAGCGTGGCGACAAGGATGCCCGCGATGATCGGCCACGGTTTTCGATAGCGCGCGGCGAGCACGAGCGTGAGCAATTGCGTCTTGTCGCCAACTTCGCCGACCGCGACGACCAAAGTGGAAACCAGCAGGGCTTCGAGCATCAGGGGCGGGGCGCAGGCTGCCTCGAGCAGGCGGTTTTATGCTATTGTCATAGACCGCCCGACGGGAATGATGCGCGAGGCGCGAATGCGGGGCGATAATTATATCCATGCGGGGGAACCTCCCCTCTGGCGAAGCACCAAAGTTGAGACGACCAGGCGACCGGATTCACCCTTGCACTCCTTGAGAAACATTCTGCGAAGTTTCGGCGCCGTCGCGCTGGTGGCGGCGTTCGTGCTCGGCGTGGCGAGCGTGGCGGCTGCGGCACCGGTGAAGACCGAACACGTCCAGGCGGAGTTGGTCCCGGAACGCACCGCGCTCATACCGGGAAAGCCCGTCACGGTCGCGCTGCGGCTCCAGATGGCGAACGGCTGGCACACGTACTGGCGCAATCCCGGCGATTCGGGCCTGCCGACCACGATTGCCTGGAAGTTGCCCGAGGGTGTGGGCGTCGGCGCAATCCAATGGCCCGCGCCGCGCGCGCTGCCGGTGGGCCCGCTCGTCAACTATGGATACGAAGGCGAGGTCCTGCTGCTGACGGGATTGACTGTTCCGCGCGACGCAATCACAGGGACCACCTACAAACTGGCGGCGCATGCCGAATGGCTGGTCTGCAAGGATGTGTGCATTCCGGAAGGCGCGGACCTCGACCTCGAATTGCCCGTGGCGGACCACTCGGATCCGTATCCGCAATGGGGCAGCGCCATCGCCGCCGCCCGCGCGCTGCTCCCCACGCCTTTGCAGGGTTGGCAAGTCAATGCGCGAGGCGATGGCGCGAGAGTTGCGTTGACGTTCGCGCCGCCGGAAGGCGCCACGGATCCGGGTTCGCTCCAGTTCTTCCCGCATGAAGAAGGCCGCATCGAGCCGTCGGGCAAGCAGGTTCTCGAACGCGATTCCAGGGGCGCCTACACATTGACGTTGCCGACCGCGATACAGATGGCGCCCGGATTCAATCGCGTTGCCGGTGTCGTCACGGCGAGCAAGGGCTTCGTGGAAGATGGCGAACGGGTCGCCGCGGTGACGATCGACGTACCGTTGGTCGGGACGGTTTCCGCGGGTGCCAAACCTGCGCTCACGCCGGTACCGATGGTTGATCTTTCGCCGCCGGCCAACGCAGGCCTGGGATCCGATATTTCCTTTGCGGCCGCGGTGCTCCTGGCCTTGGCAGGCGGCCTGATCCTCAACCTGATGCCGTGCGTGTTCCCGGTGCTGTCGCTGAAGGCGCTGCACCTGGCGGAAGCCCACGTGGACGCCCGCGTCC
Organism: Burkholderiales bacterium; assembly: GCA_043731765.1. Classification (GTDB taxonomy): domain Bacteria; phylum Pseudomonadota; class Gammaproteobacteria; order Burkholderiales; family Casimicrobiaceae; genus VBCG01. Next base: position 14,496 of record JAYTIR010000504.1, on the reverse strand, counting down.
AGCGTCTGCAGGGCATGGCCTTTGCCGCAGGTGTCGTCGCAACCTTCATGGCGCTGGCCGGCTTGTTGCTCGTCCTGCGCGCCGCCGGAGAGCAGTTGGGATGGGGCTTCCAGTTGCAATCGCCGACCGTGGTCGTCGCCCTCGCGATTCTTTTCTTCGCGCTCGCGCTGAACCTTTCCGGCGTATTCGAGTTCACGTCGCTGGTGCCGTCCTCCGCCGCAGAATGGACGGCCAGCAATCCGTATGTCGATGCGGTGTTGTCCGGGATTCTCGCGGTCATCATCGCGTCGCCTTGCACCGCGCCGTTCATGGGCGCCGCGCTTGGCTTCGCGCTCTCGCAATCTGCGCTCGTCACGCTTGCGGTGTTCCTGGCACTCGGGCTCGGGATGGCGCTTCCCTACGGGCTTCTCGCATGGTTCCCGGGCTGGCGTCGCGTTCTGCCGCGACCCGGAGCGTGGATGGAGCGCCTGAAGCAGGTGCTTGCGTTTCCGTTATACGCCACGGTGGCGTGGCTGATATGGGTGCTCGGCGCGCAACTGGACAACGACGCCGTGGTCCGCATGCTGGTGATACTCGTCATCGTTGCCTTCGGATTGTGGTCATGGCGTCTCTATCGCGGCGGCACCGGCCGAAGCTGGGGCGCCGCCGCGGCCATCGCGCTGCTGACCGCGGTCGTCATCGCGTGGCCGCTGTTGCGCGGCGGCGATCCCGACGCGCCGCCGGCCGTGGCCACCACGAACACAGGTCCCTGGCATGCGTTCACAACGACCACGGTGTCGGATTTGCGCGAAGGCGGGCATCCGGTTTTCGTCGACTTCACCGCTGCCTGGTGCGTCACGTGCCAGGTCAACAAGCGCATGGTGCTGAACGATCCGCGGATCCGCGATGCGTTCGCGAAACGCGGCGTCGAGCTCGTACGCGCCGACTGGACGCGCCGCGACCCGGTGATTACCCGCGCGCTGGCCGCGCTGGGCCGCCAGGGCGTTCCCGTTTACGTCCTGTACCGCCCGGGCAAGGAACCGCTGATGCTGCCCGAGATCCTGAAAAAGAGTACCGTACTCGAGGCGCTCGCCACGTTGGGGCCGGCGCAAACGGTGACACGCAATGATTAAGTAGGGTCAGAGACGACACTCCGCGATTGGTGTCGACACCACGAGGCCGTTCACGCAGTATCGTCTCTGACCCTACTTGAATGCCGAGGAGCCTTCCATGTCAATGCCGATACCAATGTCCATGCGCCTTGTGCCCTTGATCCTGGCGTTTGCCGCCGGAGCGGTGTGCGCCGGTATGCCAGCGCCCGACTTCACGCTTGCCGACACCTCGGGCAAGGCCGTCAAGTTGTCCGATTTCCGCGGCAAGTACGTCGTGCTCGAGTGGACCAATCCGGAATGCCCGTTCGTCAGGAAGCACTACAACAGCGGCAACATGCAAGGGCTGCAAAAGGAATGGGGCGCGCGGGACGTCGTGTGGCTGACGGTCAACTCGACCAACAGTACGAGTTATGAATACAAATCGCCGCAGCAGATGGGCGAGTGGATGCAGGCGAAAGACGCCGCGCCCAGGGCCGCGCTGGTCGATGCCACCAGCGCCACCGGCCGGGCTTATGGTGCAAAGACCACACCGCACATGTTCGTGGTGGGACCCGATGGAAAACTGATCTACCGCGGCGCCATCGACGACCGGCGCTCGTCGAATCCTGCGGACGCGAAGGCCGCGAACAATTATGTGCGCGCGGCACTGACCGAAGCGCTCGCAGGCAAACCCGTCACCGTTGCGAGCACCACGCCGTATGGCTGCAGCGTCAAGTACTGACGCGTCGCGCTGCTGCGGTTTCTCCCCCGGTTTCGGGTACGCGCTGCTGGCACTTGTCGCGGCGGGTTGCGGATCGTCGGGCGAGCGCCCGATTCAGGGGTACGTCGAAGGCGAATATGTTCGCGTCGCCGCACCGTTCGCGGGCGCGCTCACGCAGCTTTCGGTCAAACGCGGTGACCAGGTGAAAACGGGCGCACCGCTGTTTGCGCTCGAACGCGAAAACGAAGTGGCGGCGCGCCGACAGTCGGAGCAGCAACTGCAGGCGGCGCAGGCGCGTCTGGAGAATCTTCGCACCGGCAAACGGCCGACCGAAGTGGAGACGGTCGCGGAGCAATTGCGCCAGGCGATGGCCACGCGCGACCTGGCGGCGGCCAATCTCGGTCGCCAGCAAAAACTGTACGCGAGCGGCTTCGTGAGCGGCGCGGTGATCGACGATGCCCGCATGCAGGTGAAGCGCGACGAGGCCGCCGTCGCGCAGTTACAGGCATCGGTTACCACGGCCAGACTGCCGGCGCGCACGGACGAGATTCACGCGGCCGAAGCCGACGCACGCGCCGCGCGCGAAGCACTTGCGCAGGCCGACTGGCGGCTCGGTCAGCGTGCGATCACATCCCCGGTGACCGGGCGAGTCAACGATACCTACTATGTCGCCGGGGATTGGGTTCCGGCCGGGATTCCCGTTGCAAGCGTGCTGCCGCCTTCGAACGTGAAGATCAGGTTCTTCGTGCCCGAACCGGTCATGGGCCGGATCAAGCCGGGACAGACCGTCAATTTCTCCTGCGATGGTTGCGGCGCGTCGATGACCGCCACGATCAATTTCATTTCCGATCGCGCGGAATTCACCCCCCCCGTGCTCTATTCCCGGGAGAATCGGGCGAAGCTCGTGTTCTTGGTTGAAGCAAGGCCGTTGCCCGAAGTCGCGGTGCGGCTCAATCCCGGCCAACCCGTCGACATCGTATTGCCGCAATGAGCGCCGAAGGGCCGTCCCAAGGCGCGAATTGGTCCCCCTCAGGGGGCAGCGCAGCGGCGTCAGCCGCAAGCGTGGGGGATTCATTCCGCACGGGTGCGGGCGCCGACGCTGACATCGTCATCGACGTGCGCGGCCTCAACAAGTTTTTCGGCCAGAACCACGTGGTCCGCGATCTTTCGCTGTCCGTGCGGCGCGGCGAGATCTTCGGCTTCCTCGGCCCCAATGGCAGCGGAAAAACCACGTCGATCCGGATGTTGTGCGGACTGCTCACGCCCGACAGCGGCGAGGGCCGTTGCCTGGGCTTCGACATCGTTCGCGAAGCCAAGTCGATCAAGCGGGAAGTCGGGTACATGACGCAGCGCTTCTCGTTCTGGGAAGACCTGACGATCCGCGAGAACCTGAACTTCATCGCGCGAATGTATGGAATGAAGGACGCGCGCGCGAACGTCGACGAGGCGCTTGAACATCTGCGCCTGACGCCGCGGGCGAACCAGCTTGCCGGTGCGTTGTCGGGCGGCTGGAAACAGCGGCTGGCACTCGCCGCGTGCCTGCTGCACCACCCGCAACTGCTGCTGCTGGACGAGCCGACCGCCGGCGTGGACCCCAAAGCGCGCCGCGATTTCTGGGAGGAACTGCACGCGCTGGCCGCGCGCGGCATTACCGTGCTGGTCAGCACGCATTACATGGATGAAGCCGAACGCTGTCACAAGCTGGGCTACATACTCAGCGGCGAGCTGCTGGTCCAGGGCACCGCGCGCGAAGTGATCGCAAGCCAGACGCTGACGACGTGGTCGGTTACCGGCGCGGAACTCCCGGCGCTGGCGGGTCAACTGCGCGCATTGCCGGCGGTGGAACAGGTGGCGGCGTTCGGCACCGCATTGCACGTCACCGGATCGGATCGCGCGCGGCTGCGCGCCGAACTCGCGCCACTGATGGCACAACCGGGATGGACGTGGCAGGAAGTCGAGCCCGGCCTGGAAGACGTGTTCATCCACCTGATGCGCGATGCCGCGGAGGCTCCCGTGGCGAAGGCCCGGCCGTGAACACCTGGTTTTCGTGGTCGCGCTGGCTCGGCATCGTGGCCAAGGAATTCATCCAGTTGAAGCGCGATCGGCTGACGTTCGGCATGATCGTCGGCATCCCGGTGATCCAGCTCACGTTGTTCGGCTACGCGATCAACTCGGACCCCAAGCATCTGCCCACCGCGTTGCTCGTCGCCGATCACAGCGAATTCTCGCGCAGCATCCTGGCCAGCCTCGCCAACAGCGACTATTTCGCGTTCGTCGGCGAGGCGGCCGACGAGGAGGACGCAAGGCGAATGCTGGCCACGGGCAAGGCGCAATTCGTGGTGACGATTCCCCAGGACTTCTCGCGCCGGCTCGTGCGCGGCGAGCGTCCCGCGCTGCTGGTGGAAGCCGATGCGACCGATCCTCAGGCTACCGGCAATGCGATCGCCGCGCTCAGCCAACTCGGGCAATCGGCGCTCGTGCACGACCTGACGGGGCCGCTCGCGCCGCTCGCCGCGCAGCCAAGCGCCTTCGAAGTGCGCCTGCACGCGCTCTATAATCCAGAGGCCGTCACGCAATACAACATCGTTCCCGGTCTGATGGGCGTAATCCTGACGATGACGATGGTGATGATGACCGGCCTCGCGATCACGCGGGAGCGCGAGCGCGGCACGATGGAAAATCTGCTCGCGACCCCGGCGACCGCGCTGGAGGTGATGACCGGCAAGATCGTTCCCTACGTGCTGATCGGGTTGACCCAGGTGACGATCATCCTGTTCCTCGCGCGGGTGTTGTTCGGCGTGCCGATGATGGGCAGCCTGCTTTTGCTTTACGCCGCGGTGCTGCTGTTCATTGCCGCCAACCTGATGCTGGGACTTACGTTTTCGTCACTCGCCCGCAACCAGCTGCAGGCCATGCAGATGACGTTCTTTTTCTTCCTGCCGTCGATGCTGCTGTCCGGATTCATGTTCCCCTTCCGCGGCATGCCGGACTGGGCGCAGGCCATCGGCGAGGCGCTTCCGCTGACGCATTTCCTGCGCATCGTCCGCGGGATCCTGCTCAAAGGCAACGGGATCAACGAGGTCATGCTCGAAGCGTGGCCGCTCCTCGTGTTCATGCTGGTCGTGATGCTGTTGGGTTTGCGGGCATTCCGCAGCACGCTCGACTAGTGGCGTAGTCAACGGTCACGCTATGGCCGGCGCCGGCTTCCCGTATATAATTTTCCGGGTTTCAATCAGATCCGGGCGTCTCGCAGGAACCACGGCATGTCGGCAGAAGCGAAGACAACGAAGGAATATGTCGCGAGGCTCCGTTCGCGGGAATGGCGGGAGCGCTCGGTGCTGGTGTTCCGGGGGACCGGCCTCAACGCCTGGCATTACCATTCGTTTCTCAGGAATTTTTCGTTGAGTGAATTATCCGAATTCGCCGCGATCTATGGGGTGAGCGGTGGTGCCGCGATCGTGTGGTTCTATGTTCTCGCGCAATGCTCGCTGTTCGACGACGCCGCGGGACGGAACTTCGACCGGATCATTCGTTCGACGATGAACGCGCCCGGCCTGTGGGTAAGAATGCTGCGAATCGCCCGCCGTCAACTGCCCTACAATGAGGAAGACATCGGAAGATTTCTGTCGTCGTTGCCGGCGAAGGAAGCGAGGGATCTGACCTTTGCGGCGAGCGCGCTGCCCAACTTTACGGTCGTCGCGCATGACAAGCGAAACGACGCGCTGCTGCTGCTCGACGCGCATACGCACCCGGAGGCCCGCGTGCTGGACGTGCTGACGCAAGCGGGCACGCCGCGCGCGACCCATCCTGAGAGTGCGCTTCAGCGCGGGGAGGCGCAGGTGATCTCGGATTTCGACTTTGCCGGCGGCGCGGTCAAGCGGGCATTCCAGCGCCATCTCGAGTCGCATGCGGCGAACCTGCGCATATACCAGGTGAACATGCGTCGGGACGAGGTCGAGAATGGGACCGTCTTCGTGCGAGTATGCGCGGATCGGATGCCGCGCTGGTCGCAGGCGACCGACCTCGTGCTGCTGTTCCTTGGATTGCCGAACTCGCACTATCGCACGACATTCGAAAAAAGCTATTCCCTGGCCGCGGACTGATGGAGGGGGGGCGCTCGGCGCCCCGTGGAATCGACATGCAATGCCACATTTGCAAGTTCACGAACCGCGACGGCGCCCGCTTGTGCGAGCAGTGTGGCGCCAGGCTCGAGGTGGTTTGCCTCGACTGCGGTGCGGCGAATTTGGCGGGAGGCAGGTTTTGCAGCGCCTGCGGCGCCTCGCTTGGAACAATTGCCGCGCCGACCGGCGTCGCGGACCTGGCTCGTGATGCCGCCGCGGAGCGTCGTCAGCTGACCATCATGTTCTGCGACCTGGTCGGCTATACGGCGCTGTCGGCAAAGCTCGATCCGGAGGACCTGCGCGACCTCATTCGCAGGTACCAGACGCTCGCGTCGGCGGAGATCCGGCGCTACGACGGCTCGGTCGCGAAATTCAGCGGTGACGGCATCATGGCCTACTTCGGCTTTCCCAAGGCGCATGAGGACGACGCCGAGCGTGCCGTGCTCGCCGGTCTTGCCATCGTCGAATCCGTGCGCGGAGTGCATGCGTCGCCCGGGCACGAGCAGGCGGCCGGCCTGTCGGTGCGGGTCGGGATTGCCACGGGGGAGGTCGTCGTCGGCGACCTGGTCGGCGAAGGCGTGTCGGAGCGATGGGCGGTCATCGGCGAGACGCCCAACCTCGCCGCACGGCTACAAAGCATCGCCGAACCGAATTCGGTGGTGATCGGCGCGCGTACGCACCGTCTTGCCCGTGGCAGTTTCAGCTACGTCAACCTTGGCTTGCACGAGCTCAAGGGCATCCCGACGCCGGTGGAAGTGTGGCGCGTCATGGGAAAAAAGGCGACCGCGAGCCGCTTCGACGCGGTGCACGGCAGGGCGCTCACGCCAATGGTCGGGCGCGAGCCTGAGCTGGCACTGATGGAGCGTAGCTGGCAGCGGGCAGCCGTGGGGAACGGCCAAATTGTACTGATACGCGGGGAGGCGGGGATCGGCAAGTCGCGTATCACGCAATTTTTCTGCGAACGTCTCAAGGGTCAGCCGCATCAGCGACTTCAGTTCCAGTGCTCGTCATATCACGCCAACAGCGCATTGCATCCGGTCATCGCGCAAATCGAACAGGCCGCCAAACTCCTGCCTGACGACAGCAATGAACAAAAATGCGCGAAACTGGACGCACTGTTCAGGTTCCCGGAGGTCGAGCGCGAGACCGGAGTTCCCCTCATTGCCTCGTTGTTGTCGATCCCCTGTGAGGGCTTGTATCCGAAGGTGGTGCTGGAGCCCGGTCGCCAGCGCGAACGGACGCTGGCCGTGCTGCTGGACCGACTCCATGTGATGGCCGGAGAAGCTCCGCTGCTGTGCATCCTGGAAGACGTGCACTGGATCGACCCGTCGACTCTGGACTTCCTGCAAATGATGGTCAGCGCGGCCGACAAGCTCGCCATGCTGCTGATCGTGACCTGCCGACCGGAATTCGACGCGCCGTGGTCGTCGAATGCGCACGTGACCGAAATTCCACTCCAGCGATTCGCCGAGAACCGGGTCAAGGAAATCGTCGCGGGTGTCACCGCCGGCAAGACGTTGCCTGCGGATGTCATGGCGCAGATTGTCGCGAAGGCGGACGGCGTGCCGTTGTTTGCCGAGGAACTGACCAAGACGGTGCTGGACTCGGGGCTGTTGTCGGAGGGCGAGCAGAATTATGCGTTGCCGCGGACATTGCCCAACCTGGCGATACCGGCTACGTTGCAGGATTCGCTGATGGCCCGGCTCGATCGCATGACGCAGGAGAAGTCGATCGCGCAACTCGCCGCGGTCATTGGCCGCAGCTTCAGCTATGACTTGCTGGCGGCGGTGGCCGGGCTGCCGGAGGAGCAGCTGGCTCGCGCGCTCGATCGTCTGCAGGAAGCCGAGCTCATTTACGAACGCCGACCCGCGCTCACTCCGACCTTCGAGTTCAAGCACGCGCTCATTCAGGACGCCGCGTATCAGTCGCAGCTGAAAAGCGTTCGGCGCACGCACCACGAAAAGATCGCGCGCGCGCTCGAGCAGCGGTTTCCGGTCATGGCATCGACGCAGCCCGAGGTGGTTGCGCACCACTATGGCGAGGCCGAGTGCATCGGGCCGGCCCTGAAGAACTGGCAGGCTGCCGGGATCAGGGCCATCGAGCGTTCGGCCAATGTCGAAGCGCTTCGTCATCTCGACGAGGCGCTTCATCTCCTCCCGCACGTGGAAAAAGCGGAGGAGCGCGCGCAACAGGAGCTGCAGGTGCAACTCGCGCGTGGCATGACGCTTACTGCCGTCGAGGGCTACGCCTCCCCGTCGGTCGAGTTCGCATACGCGCGTGCCGTCGAGTTGTGCGAGGAAGTCGGCAATGACCAGCAGAAGTTTGCGGCGTTGTTCGGGCTGTGGCGGATCGTGATCAACGGGCCCGAGCTCGGCAAGGCGCGAGTGATTGCCGGGCAGCTACTGGAGCACGCCGAGCGCCTCGGCGCGCCCGAAATGATCCTCACCGCGCATGGATCGACGGGCATCACCAGGCTTTTTTTAGGAGAGCTCGCGGTCGCGGAGGACAGCTTCCGAAAAGTCATCGCGCTGTACGATCCGGTCGCACACCGCGCGCTTGCGATCCGCGCCGGCCAGGACCCCGGCCTGGCGTGCATGATGTATTCGGCACTCGGGATGTGGTTGCGCGGACACGCCGAAGACGCGCTCGCCCAGTATGGCGAAGCGCTTGGACGCGCAAGAGCGCTGAAGCACGCGTTCAGCCTCGCGTACACGCTCCATGTGTCGGCGATCATCGAGCAATGCATGGGCAACCTGCCGAAGCTGAGGGAGCGGGCCACCGAGCTCGAGCAACTGGCGGCGGACAGCAACTTCGCGCAGCTGCACGCGGGCGCGCGAATCTATCTTGGCTACTGCGCCAGCGAGCAAGGCGGTGGCGCGGGGCCGCTCGAGGACATTGCGCAAGGTATCAAGGAGTGGCGGAAAACCAGCGGACTCAACGTCTCCTACTTCAAGGCGATGCTTGGCCAGGCCTATGGCCGGAACGGTGATCTCGAACGGGGGTTGGCGACGCTTGACGAGGCGATGGCGCTCGCCGACGCGACGCACATGCGCTGGTATGGCGCGGAACTGTGCCGTCTGAAAGGTGAGTTGCTCTCGCAGCGCGGCAACGCTTCGGAGCGTGACGTCCTCGCCTTGTTCAGTCGTGCCATCGCCATTGCGGAGGAGCAAGGCGCGGCATCGCTGGAGAAAAAAGCAAGGGACTCGCTGGCGAGCTGGACGCGGCGACAAGCGCAATCAGTCAGTCCCGGGGTAATATAATGAGTTGACCGGTCGAGTTCGCCGAAGCGCGAACCGGAGTTGCGAACTCGAGACAACCGAGGGGTGACGTGTCGATACAGGGAGGGCTGCAACAGCGCGTAATGTCCACGTTCCGTCGCCTTGCAGCGGCCGGTAGCGCGGTCGCCTTCGATCTCAAGTTGCCTGGCGGCGAGGTTCACAGGTTCCGCAAGGACGACAACCGTGCCGGAGAGGAGACGCCTCCTGCGTTCATGGTCCATGTCCGCAACCAACGCGGAACGCGGGCCTTGGCATCGCTGGACGAGTATGCGGTCGCCGAGGCGTACGTGAACGCGGACATAGACGTCGAAGGCGATTTCCTGCAGGCCTTCGAGCTCCGCAGGCTGTTCTCGGACGATCACCCGGTCCGGTCATTGTTGCGGTTCGTGCAACCGTTGATCTCGGGAAGGAACAAGACCGACAAGAAAGCCATCGCCACCCACTACGATCTTGGCAACGAGTTCTATTGGACTTTTCTCGACAAGCGCCACCGGCTCTATTCGCAGGCGCTCTATCGCACCGGGAACGAGAGCCTGGAAGAAGCAGCCGAGAACAAGTTGAACTACATTTGCGACGCCTGCCGCCTCGGACCGGGGTCCAAGGTGCTCGATCTCGGCGCGGGCTGGGGTTCGTTTTCCAGGTTCGCCGCGAGCCGGGGAATCGACGTGACCATGCTGACTTTGTCGAAAGAGCAATTCGCCTACCTTTCGAAGCTGAGCGCGGAAGAACCCCGCAACGGACGGCTCACGCCCAGGTTGGAAAGCATCTTCGAGATAAAAAGCGACCAACGCTTCGACGCGATCGTCGTCCTGGGCGTAATGGAGCATTTGCCCGAATACGAACGGCTGATGCGCAAGTTCGATACGCTGCTCCAGCCGGGTGGCTACGTGTACATGGATTTCGTCGCGGCCCGCAAGAAATACGCGATAAGCACGTTCACGCATCGGCATGTGTTCCAGGGTGATCACAGTCCGGTGGTCATGCACGAGTTGATCGCCGCCACCAACCAGGTGCCCTTCGAGATCATCGCGATTCACAACGACCGCCACAGCTACTACCTCACTGCCAAGGCGTGGGCGGAGAGACTCGACGGCGCGCGCGGGGACCTGGCCCGGAGATTCGGCGAGAAGCCGGTGAGGTCGTTCCAGCTCTATCTTTGGGCGGTCGCAAACTGCCTCTACCGCGATGCCGACCTCGAAAGCTACCGGGTCGTGCTCAAGAAATCGATCGGGCTGACGTCCCCGGGCACCGTGCATAACGCCTGACGCCGCGGTGCCTTCGGCCGCGCGACAAATCCACCGGTACACTGTTCGCCATGAACATCGACTGGAGCGTGTTCACTCCTTGGGCAGCCACCATTGGCGGAGTCGTCATCGGCCTCGCGGCTGCGCTGCTGGTGCTAGTCAACGGCCGGGTGGCCGGGATCAGCGGCATTGTGGGCGGGATGCTTCGCCCGCGGGCCGGTGATCTCGCGTGGCGACTGGCGTTCATCGCCGGACTCCTCGTGGCGCCGCTGGCCTTTGCGACGGTCGGGCGACAACTCTCCGTCACGATCGACACCAGCTATCCCGTCTTGCTCATAGCCGGGTTGCTGGTTGGCATCGGTACGCGTTTTTCGGGCGGATGCACCAGCGGCCATGGCGTCTGCGGACTGTCGCGCCTGTCGCCGCGCTCGCTGGTCGCGACGCTTTCGTTCATGGCCGCAGGATTCGTTTCGGTCTACGTCGTCCGCCACGTGATCGGCGCCTGACCACACCATGGCATCGGTCTTCGCCTTCGTCGCCGGTTTGGCATTCGGGCTCGGTCTGATTGTCGCGGGCATGGCGAATCCGGCGAAGATCCTGGGATTCCTCGACATCGCCGGAAAGTGGGATCCGTCCCTGGCGTTCGTGATGGTCGGCGCGATCGCCGTGGGCCTGGTCGCGTTCGCGCTCGCCCGCCGGCGAACGATGAGCGTGCTGGGTTTGCCGATGCAATTGCCTGCCACGCAATCCGTCGATGTGCGGCTCGTTGGCGGCAGTCTTTTATTCGGCCTCGGCTGGGGACTCGCCGGATTCTGTCCGGGTCCCGCGCTCGTCGCGCTCGGTGCGGGCTACGTGAAAGCCGGCGTGTTCGTCGTGGCGATGTTGCTTGGCATGGGTGCTTTCGAGCTCATCGAACGCATGCGGAGCGAATCGCGGACGACCGACGCATCAGGCGCGTAACCATGGCCTAGTGCAGCGCAATTGCCAGTCCGAGCGGGATGAAGGCCGCGGACATCACGTTCCCGATCAGCACGATTGACGCGACCTTCGCGGGCTCCTGCTTGAACTGCTCGGCGACCATGAAATTCAGCACCGCGGGCGGCAGCGAACCGAAGATGATCAGAAGGCCTTGCTGCATGGAGTCGAGGCCAAGCGCCGGACCGAGCAGCGCGGCGATCGCGATTCCGGTCAACGGGCACACCAGCCCGCCGATCACGCCCAGGTGCCAGTCGCCCCAGCGCACTTCGTACAGGCGCACGCCCAGGGACAGCAGCATCATCGGGATGAGCGCATCGCCGACCATCTTGATCGCAATCGAACCCCATTCCGGCATGGGCGGATGCGCGAGCGCGAATGCGAACCCAAGGAACGTCGACCACACCATCGGATTGCGCAACAGGTTTCCGAAGCGCGCGTGGTGGTCGATCATCCATACGCCGAGCGTGAAGTGGAGCAGGTTCGAGATCGTGAACAGCGCCACCATCGCCGAAAATCCAGGCGAGCCGTAGGCAAGCACAGCGAGCGGCAGGCCGATGTTGCCGCAATTGTTGAACATCATCGGCGGCACGAACGTGCGGTAATCCACATGGAGCAAGCGCGTGAACGGCCACGCGAGCAGACCGGAACCCAGCACGATGCCGATGCAGCCCAGCATCAGCGGACCGTTGGCGGCGACGCTGAAGTCCTTGCTCGCCAGCGCCGAAAAGATCAGCGCCGGCGCCAGGATCGTCATGCTGATCCGGTTGACCATCGCCATGTCGGGCTTCACGCGCCGCGCGTAGAAGTAACCGACCAGGATGATCAGGAAGACCGGCAGGATGATGCCGAGAATCCGTTCAAACATTAGAGTATGTAGCGCGAGAGGTTGTCATCGCCGGCGATGCCGGCGAGCGTGGCGTCGACGAACGCCGCGTCGATGGTGATCGTGTCGCCGGTCCGGCGCGCGGCATGGAACGAGACGTCGTCGAGCAGGCGCTCCATCACCGTGTACAGGCGGCGCGCGCCGATGTTCTCCTGCTTTTCGTTCACCGCGAACGCGATCTCGGCAAGCCGACGCACGCCTTCGGGCAGGAACTCGAGGTGGACCTGTTCCGTACCGAGCAGTGCTGCGTACTGGCGGGTGAGGCAGGCGTCCGTCGCGGTGAGGATCTGCTCGAAATCCGATACGGACAGCGAGTTGAGTTCGACGCGGATCGGGAAGCGGCCCTGCAACTCGGGGATCAGATCCGAAGGCTTCGACAGATGGAACGCACCGGACGCAATGAACAGGATGTGGTCGGTCTTGACCATGCCGTATTTCGTCGACACCGTGGTGCCCTCGACCAGCGGCAGTAGGTCGCGCTGCACACCCTGCCGGGAGACGTCGGCGCCGTGCATTTCCGAACGCGACGCGATCTTGTCGATTTCGTCCAGGAACACGATGCCGTTCTGTTCGGCCGCGGCGAGCGCCTTGCCTTTGACGTCATCGTCGTTGAGCAACCGCGCGGCCTCTTCGTCGGTCAGCAGTTTCGCCGCTTCGGCGACGGTCGTCTTGAGCAGCTTGCGCCGTCCGCTGCCCATCTGCTGGAACATGCCCTGGATCTGGCTCGTCAGGTCCTCCATGCCGGGTGGCGCCATGATTTCCATTTGCGCGGGGAGAACGGAGACTTCGATCTCCACTTCGCGGTCGTCGAGCGACCCTTCGCGCAGCATCTTGCGGAATTTCTGGCGGGTGGCCGAGTCCACGGGTTTCATGTCCGTGAAGTTCACTTCCCTGACCGGCGGCAACAGCACATCGAGCAGGCGCTCCTCGGCCGCGTCCGCGGCGTGGTCGCGGACCTTGCGCGTCTCGTTTTCGCGCGTTTCCTTGATCGCGACTTCCACGAGGTCGCGAATGATTCCGTCCACATCGCGCCCGACGTAGCCGACCTCGGTGAACTTGGTCGCCTCCACCTTGACGAAGGGCGCATCGGCGAGCCGGGCCAGGCGGCGCGCGATTTCCGTCTTGCCCACGCCGGTCGGCCCGATCATCAAGATGTTCTTTGGGGTGATCTCATGCCGCAGCGGCTCCGGCACCTGTTGCCGGCGCCAGCGATTGCGCAGCGCGATCGCTACCGCGCGCTTTGCTGCCTCCTGCCCGACGATGTGCTTGTCGAGCTCGGAGACGATTTCCTCGGGGGTCATATGCGACGACATGGGGCACTCGCGCGGCGAAAGAACAAATTGCCGCACCGAAGGACGGCCACGGAATTGTACCGCGCCGAAGTTGTCTCCTGTCATGCCCTCGACATGGCTGGTCGCCCGGGCACGGTTCCCTTATGATGGGAGCGCAACGCGCGATGCACGCCGATTCGACCAACAGAGGTGAGGCCTTTGCGACGTGACTGCATGGAACAAGTTTCTCGACTGACGACCGTTGCCGTGATGGCGGCTTTGCTTGCCGCGTGTGCCGGCAAGGATTCGTCGAGCCCGGCGGCGGCCGACCAGATCGGCAACATGGAGGCGCGGCTGCGTGGTGTCGGCAGTGCGGCTACCGGCAAGGTCATCGTCGTCGACAACGGCAAGGGTGTGACGCTTACGCTCGACGCCGCCAACCTGGTGCAGGGCACCTATCGCCTTGCATTCCATGCCAATCCCGTTTGCAATTCGCCCAACGGCGAGTCTGCCGGGCCGGTTTGGGGACCGCCGGACGGGGCCAATTCACCCGGGGAATTGATACCGGTCGCGTATGCGGGGCAGGCCGGCAACATTTCGTTCTCCGCGCGCATTCCGGGCGTCTACATCGACCGCCAGCCTAGCCTGCGCGGCCACAGCATCGTTTTGCATGTCGGACCTCACGTGGACACCCCGCTTCCGGGTCTGCCCAACAATTACATCGCCTGCGGTGTATTCGATAATCTCGGCCCGGGCCTGATGGAGAGGTTAGCCAAGTAACGGGTCGGCGCCGCGCCTTGTCGCACCAAGTCCGACGCCGGTCATTTCGTCCATTCATTTCATCCATACGCGCGGGACAGGTATCCTTCGCTGGTTTTCCGCAAATCTCCCGGGACGGACCGCATGGGCTTTCTCAACGACAAGAAGATA
>JAYTIR010000503.1:0-8830 GCA_043731765.1 Burkholderiales bacterium | reverse complement strand
TCATCATGGCCGACCTGGTGGGCAGCGGAATCCGCGTCAACAGTGAGCGCATGCGCGCCGCGGCACGCGAAGGCTTTGCCACGGCCACCGACCTGGCCGACTACCTGGTGCGCCGCGGCTTGCCGTTTCGAGACGCGCACGAAGCGGTCGCGCGCGCGGTGCGCCACGCGGAAGGCAAGGGATGCGACCTGGCGGAACTCCCGCTCGCCGACCTGCGCACGTTTTCGCCGCTCGTGAACGACGACGTGTTCGCCGTGCTCACGCTCGAGGGTTCGGTCGGCAGCCGCAATCATCCAGGGGGAACCGCGCCCGCGCAGGTGCGCGCGGCCATTGCGCGGGCTCGGAAGACGCTTCCGGCCGGATGACTTCCATCGACGCGCTCGGCCCTGACGTGCTCGGGTACCTGGCGGGTACACTGACCACGATCGCGTTCGTGCCGCAGGTCGTGCGCATCGTTCGCACGCGCTCGGCGCACGATATTTCCTGGGGCATGTTCTGCATTCTCAGCGTGGGCATCACGCTGTGGCTCTGGTACGGCATTCGTCTGGCGTCGCTGCCGTTGATTGTCGCCAACATAGTGACGCTGGCACTGGTGCTGACGATACTCGTCCTCAAGCTTCGCTTCGGGTCGGATGAAACTCCGCGGCGTCGGCCGGGTGAACAGAACGCAGAAAGTGGAAACTGAGTGGAAACTGAGTGGAAACCGAGAAAAAACCGAGAGGAAACTGAGGAGCGTCGATGAAACTTGCATTTCTCGGACTGGGCGTCATGGGCTATCCCATGGCGGGCCATCTGTCGCATGCCGGCCACCAGGTCACGGTATTCAATCGCACTCCCGCCAGAGCTCTCAAGTGGGTGGAAGCCTTCGGGGGGAAAAGCGCGGCGACGCCCGCCGCCGCAGTTCGCGACGCGGAAATCGCGTTGATGTGCGTGGGCAACGACGACGACGTCCGCGCGGTGATCGTCGGCGCAAGCGGCGCACTGGAGGGGATGGCCGCCGGCGCGATCCTCGTCGACCACACCACCGCATCGGCGCAGGTAGCGCGGGAAATGAACGCCGCGGCTGGGGCCAAAGGGGTCGCGTTTCTCGACGCGCCGGTCTCCGGCGGGCAGGCGGGTGCGGAAAACGGCAAACTCACGATCATGGTCGGCGGCGAGGCGGCGACTTTCGCCAAAGCCGGGGGCGTGCTGGCCACTTATGCGCGTGCAGTGACGCTGATGGGCGCTTCGGGCAGCGGCCAACTGACGAAAATGGTCAATCAGATCTGCATCGCAGGAATGGTCCAGGCGCTGTCCGAAGGTATCAATTTTGCCGCCCGTGCCGGCCTCGACCCGTCGCTCGTGCTCGAAGTAATCAGCAAAGGCGCCGCGCAGTCCTGGCAGATGGAGAACCGCGGCAAGACGATGATCGCGGACAAATTCGATTTCGGCTTCGCCGTGGACTGGATGCGCAAGGACCTCGCCATTTGCCTGGCCGAGGCCCGCGCGAATGGCGCAGCACTTCCGGCAACGGCTCTCGTCGACCAGTTCTATGCGCGAGTGCAGGCAAAAGGCGGCGGCCGCTGGGACACGTCCTCCCTCATCCGCCTGCTGCGGGAGGCACAATGAACACAGGAGGCGCGATGCGTTTTTCGATGCACGGGATCGTTGCGGCGTGCGCCGTGGCCGCGGCGTGTTGTGCCCTTGGAGGCGATGCGTTTGCAGCCGACACGATGGCAAGCCCCACGATTGCAAGCCCGATAACGCTCAAGACGGCGTGGCTGCGTCCGGCAGCGGCCGGGATGGCCGATGCGCAGGCCTACGTCGATATCGTCAGCGCAACCGACCTCGAACTGGTCGGCGCGTCGACGCCGTTCGCCAAAAAGGTCGAACTCGTGCAGGTGACGATGAAAGGTGACGTGGCCGAATCGAAGGTGGTGACTTCCATGCCGGTTCCCGGTGGCAAGACGACGCGCCTCGCGTACCGAGGCAGTCATCTGCGCCTGGTCGAGATTGCGAAGAGTTTTGGCAACGGCACCCCCGTGCCATTGACTCTTGCCTTCAAATCCCCGGACGGCAAGGATGTGACAGCCACGATCGACGCCCAGGTGCGCGGCCTGCTGCTGCCGCAACAGATGCCCGCGGTGGTGACGAAGGATCCCGAACCGGCAGTGAAGTAGACAGGGGACGTAGCACCCTCACCCGGAGGCGGGCACGCGGTCCCCTTCGGTGATCGCGATTTCGTAGGTGATCTCGGCGGTGCGCCCAAGCATGATCGTCGCCGAGCAGTATTTATCCTTGGAAAGCTTCACCGCGCGTTCGACCTGCGCGGCGCTCAAACCGCGCCCCGCCACGGCGTAGACCAGATGGATCCGCGTGAAAACCCTGGGTTCCTCCGGTGCTCGCTCTGCTTCGGCGGTCACCACGCAATCGGTGACCGGCTGCCGGCCCTTTTTCAGGATCAGCACGACATCGAAGGCCGTGCACGCCGCGGCACCCGTTAGCACCATTTCCATCGGGCGCATGCCGAGATTTCGGCCGCCGTGTTCGGGCGAGCCGTCGATGACCACGGCGTGTCCACTGCCGGTTTCGCCGACAAAGCTCACGTCTTCCACCCATTTGATCCGAGTTTTCATGATTGCCCCAATTTGGCGCAAAAGCCGGGCTTCAGCGGCCTTTGACGGCAAGTTCTTGCTCTAGACGCACGAAGGAGACACTTGTCCATGCTGCACCGCAACTGAAATGTTGCATTGTGCGCTGCAATATGCGAGGATCAAGTCGTCTGCGGCTCCGCCTTACTCCTCCTTAGGCACCGCAGGCCCATTCCTCCATTCTCCTCCTATGGTGGAATCCTGAAGGCGCGGCCTAAACCACCGCGCCTCTTTTTGCCCGTTGCCCTTATTGCGCTGCCGCATCCCGGACGGTCAAAGCGGCCGAAATGGGTTCGCCTTGACGCCGGAAGCCCTTGAATAGTAAACTAGTCGACTTTGCATAAACAAACCTCTCCAGAGATTTCGAGATGAAGACTTTCTCCGCCAAACCCTCGGATATCACGCGGGAATGGTTCGTCGTCGACGGGACCGACCAGGTGCTGGGCCGCCTCGCGAGCCAGATCGCACTACGGCTGCGCGGCAAGCACAAGCCTATTTACACGCCGCACATGGACACGGGCGACTTCATCGTCGTCACCAACGTCGACAAGCTGCGCGTGACCGGCAACAAGGTCGAGGACAAGCTCTACCACCGGCACACGGGCTATCCGGGCGGTATCCGGACGGTCAATTTCGGTCAAATGCAGGCGCGCTTCCCCGGCCGTGCGCTGGAGAAGGCCGTGAAGGGCATGCTGCCCAAGGGACCGCTCGGCTATGCGATGCTCAAGAAGCTCAAATGCTATACGGGCCCGACGCATCCGCACTCGGCCCAGCAACCCAGGACGTTCGATCCGGTGAAGAAAATCGGGAAAGAAGAATTGAAACCATGATCGGCAACTATTACTACGGCACGGGCCGCCGCAAGACATCGGTCGCGCGCGTGTTCCTGAAGCAGGGCTCCGGCAAATTCGTGGTGAACGACAAGCCGGTGGACGAGTTCTTCACGCGCGAGACGGGTCGCATGGTGGTCCGCCAGCCGCTGGCGCTGACCAACCACGCCGCGACGTTCGACATCATGGTCAACGTGAACGGCGGCGGGGAATCGGGCCAGGCCGGCGCGGTGCGCCACGGCATCACGCGCGCGCTGATCGACTACGACGCGCAACTGAAACCCACGCTGTCGAAGGCCGGTCTGGTGACGCGCGACGCGCGCGAAGTGGAACGAAAGAAGGTCGGCCTCCACAAGGCGCGCAAGCGCAAGCAGTTCTCGAAGCGCTAAACTTTTTCGAGTTTCACCTGCAAAGGCCGCCCTCAAGGTGGCCTTTGCGCTTCCGGGGACTAAAAACCTGTTATGCCATTGTCATGAATCCGCGAACCCGGTGCTAGAATCCGGAACTATTCAGCAGACATAAAGTTGAGGCACAGGATGGTCAAGATCGGCATCGTCGGCGGCACTGGATACACGGGCGTCGAACTACTGCGGTTACTGGCATCGCATTCCGAAGCGGATGTGCGCGCCATCACGTCACGCGGCGAAGCCGGCACGCGCGTCATCGACATGTTCCCGAGCCTGCGCGGGCACCATGATTCGCTGCTGTTCACCGCGCCGGACGCGACGGACCTGAAGGCCTGCGACGTGGTGTTCTTCGCCACGCCGCACGGGGTGGCGATGGCGCAGGCGCGCGGTCTGGTGGACGCGGGAGTGAAGATCATCGACCTCGCCGCGGACTTCCGGATCCGCGACGTCGCGATGTTCGAGAAGTGGTACAAGATGCCGCACGCCTGCCCGGATCTGCTCGCCGAATCGGTCTACGGGCTGCCCGAGTTCCACCGCGAGGAAATCCGCCGCGCGCGCATCGTCGGCAATCCCGGTTGCTATCCCACGTCAATCCAGTTGGGCTTCATGCCACTTATCGAAGCCGGCATCGTCGACACCGGACACCTGATCGCCGATTGCAAGTCCGGGGCGTCGGGTGCGGGTCGCAAGGCGGAGGTCGGCCTGCTGCTGGCCGAGGCATCCGACAATTTCAGGGCCTACAACGTCGGCGGGCACCGGCACCATCCGGAAACCGTCCAGGAACTTGCCGCGCGCAGCAAGACGCCACTCAATCTCGTGTTCACACCGCACCTCCTGCCGATGATTCGCGGAATCCATTCGACGTTGTACGCGCTGCTGACGCGCACCGATGTCGACCTGCAAACCCTGTTCGAAAAGCGCTACACGGGTGAGCCCTTCGTCGACGTGATGCCCCCCGGTTCCGCGCCGGACACCCGGAGCGTACGCGGGTCGAACGTCGCGCGCATTGCCGTCCACCGTCCGGGCAACGCCGACATCGTCACCGTGCTCGTCGTCGAGGACAACCTCGTCAAGGGTGCGGCCGGCCAGGCGATCCAGAACATGAACCTGATGTTCGGATTGCCCGAAACCACGGGTTTGACCGCCGCGCCGGTCGTGCCATAGGAGGCTTTCCCGGTGGCAACGCCCCTCTGGTGGCGCCGCGTGCGCCAGAATTTCGGCATTTCCGCGCCGCGGATGGCGGTGCGCACGCACTTGCCGTGGTGGGGACGCGGCACGATCGTTCTCACGCTCGTCGCCATCATCGCCGGGATGTGGTGGTGGGGCTTCGACTTCGGCCAGATTTTCGGCGGCTTCAACCGCAAGGAAATCGAGGCGAAGATTGCCACGCTGGAGACCGACGCGAAGAAGCTCAAGTCCGAGGCCTTCGATCTTCGCGCGAAGAACTCGACGCTGGAAAGCGAACTTGCCATGACCCGTGGTTCGCAGGAAGCGCAGCAAAGGCAGTCCATCGAACTGTCCGCCGAAAACGCGCAGTTGAAGGAAGAACTCGCGTTCCTGCAAAAGCTGGTGTCCGATTCGAGCAAGCAGGTCGGCCTGCAGTTGCAGCGGCTGTCGGTGGAACGTGACAGCGACGAAATGTGGCACTACAACCTGCTCGTGGTGCGCGGCGGCAGCCCGAAAGAGGAGTTCGCGGGCAGCGTCATCCTGCAGGCCACGCTTTCGCCGGCGCCCGGGGCGCCCGCCGGGACGCATGGCATGATCCTGACACTGCCTGAGGACCAGCCGGAAGCCAAGTCCGCGCTGACCCTCAAATTCAAGTATTATCAGCGGGTTGAAGGCAGGTTCAAGGTCCCGCCGGGGATGCGCGTCACGGCCATGACGGCACGTGCATTCGAATCCGGACAGAGCAGTGCGCGGGCCACGCGGACCCTGCAGCTTTAGATCCGCAAAGGAGTCCCCATGTTCGAACGCAAGAAGCACGCGCCACCGCAAAAGCGCATCGACTGCCTGATCGGCGCCGGGACGGTGGTCCGTGGCGACGTGATCTTCACCGGCGGTTTGCGCGTCGACGGCCAGGTACTGGGCAACGTGACCACGCACAATGGCGAGTCCGGCACGCTGGTGGTGAGCGAACAGGCGCGAATCGACGGCGAAATCACCGTTTCGCATGTGGTCGTGAATGGTGCGGTGAACGGCCCGGTGACGGCCAACGATTTCCTGGAATTGCAGTCCAAGGCGAAGGTTGTCGGCGACGTCGAATACCGGACGCTCGAAATGCACCTGGGCGCGGTGATCCAGGGGAGGTTGAATCACGTTGAACCCGGGACCGCGAGCGTGGTCGAATTGAAACGGGTGTCGGCGGAATAGTGCCGCGCTGCCCGGCTCGCCAGGTCTTGGCGGCGACGAGGCAGTGAGCAAAACGAGTGATCAGGATTTGCGCGTATAATTTGTCAGGAAAATGATGTAGGCCGGAGGCGTTGGTGCCATCCGCGCCACGGGAGTCAACGATGAATGCAATGAACGAGATGCCCGCCCCGCTGGTCTTCACGGACTCTGCCGCCACCAAGGTCAAGGCGTTGATCGAGGAGGAAGGCAATCCGGATCTCAAGCTGCGCGTGTTCGTGTCGGGCGGCGGCTGCTCCGGCTTCCAATATGGCTTTACCTTCGACGAAGTCACCAACGAAGACGACACCGCGTTGGTGAAGGACGGCGTGACGCTGCTGATCGACCCGATGAGCTACCAGTATCTGGTCGGCGCGGAGATCGACTATCAGGATGGCCTCGAAGGCGCGCAGTTCGTGATCAAGAACCCGAACGCCACGACGACCTGCGGCTGCGGCTCGAGTTTCTCGGCCTGACGCGAAATTACCAACGCACTACCCGGACGGGGGCCCTGCATGTGGCAATGCGGGCCCCCGTTTCGTTTTCCAAAGACGTGGTCTGCACTCCGTGCCGCCGTCGTTCGAATGAACGCCAATGAACGCTGCCGTACGCGGCGAGTTCCGGGAAGGATGACGGTATTCACATCGACTGATTGAAGCGATGTCCGGCACGCCGCTGCTTGCGGTGAGGGTTCGGAAAAATTCCCCGGGCGACAAAGATCTGGCGAATCGTCATCGCATGGCTGGAATGGTAGAGCTGCTTGTCAACGGTGAGCAAGGCGTTGGCGGCGTCTTCGAACCGCGCACGGCGGTTGAGCAGGAAGTGATGCGCGATCACGAGCCGGTCCGCGACAGGCCGTCCCACGGCATTGCGCAACTGCCACAATGACGCAGACCAGATCTCACCGTTGTCATGCTCGTCGGTAGTGAGGTCCTTGGGATATTTCTTGTTGCTGTCGAGCCGGCGCAGCGCAGGTGGCTCCTCGCCGCTGTAGAAAGTCGCATCCCAATTGCCGACCGTCGGGCGCATCGCGGCGGGTTTGATTTCCGCGAAAAAGCTCGCTGCGAAATAGTCCCCGAAGCCCTCGCCCATGGCCATCGCTTCGTCGACCTCACCCCAGCCCGGCACCTGCGCATCCTGTATGGCATGGCCGTACTCGTGGAGGATGATCTCCGCATCCTCGGCGTCGTCGACGCCGCCGGTGCCAAACCCGAGCGTCCGGTTTCCGGGGCTGTACGCCGAGTTGTCGTCGCGCCCCGCCGCGACGTTGACGTTGATGGGGTGGTCGAGCACACCTGCGAAACCAAGTGCCTGCAGATATCGCTGCGCGCGATCGATATGGAAATAAACCATCACCTCCTTGAATCCGCGCTTGCCGCGCGCATAGAGGAACTTGCGCGTGGTCGAGCGAACGCGGTTGCGGGTGAGCGCCGTGCTCACGTACGGACCGTCGAGCAGCGCGCCCGGCGCCACGCCGTGCAAATCCACTTCGACATAGGCATTGGCGGGAATTTTCGAGCGATCGGTCAGCGACGTATCGTTGAGCGCGGCCACCGGATTGGGATCGAATACGCGCCCGCGAGCCGGCCCGTGCTTCAGCATATTGGCGCGCGTAAGGACGTCGCCGGAATAGGCATCCAGATAGAGCTTCCACTCGGCCGGCGGCTTGGTGGTATGCACGACGATTTTCCACGCGAGCCGGGGCTTGCTCTTGAGCGTGCCGTACATCAGCTCGGCGTGAAGTACCTCGCGCTCTCCGCCGCGCGCGATGGGGGCCGCGAGAAAGGCCTTGGCCAGCGCTTGCGCCTTGGTGAGCGGGCGCGTTCCCGCCACCAGACGCGCGCGCGCGTCGCGGTCGCCCTGGTCGAGCAGGCGCTGGGGAATCAGGTCATTTTGAACATTGAACACGCGCCCCGCCGAATCGATGTCGACGCGAATCCACGCGCCCGAGATCGGCTTCCCTGCGTGGCGTTGCTGAAAGAGAACGTGCCGCCCGAGTAGCGTCTTCTTGACGATGTCGAACCTGATCTGGGAGAGGTCGGGATCGATGCCGAAGCGCGGCGCCAGCTGCTGCAAAAGCGCTTCGGCGATTCGACGCGGCGCGGCGCGGCTGGGCTTGGTGTCGAGATCGAACAGTCGTCTCGGCACGCCGCGCGCCGCGCTCATTTCGGCCATGCCGCGGACACCACTGATCCCGGTCAGGTTTCTTGTCGTTCGGACTGGTTGCGGCATGCCGCCTCCCTCTCGAAAATCGAAATGAAAATTGTCAGCGCGGATAAATCGCGCCCAACACGCGCGTCCCTCGGGCGCCAGTCACGGCCGGAAGGTTCGCTGGCCGGCCTTCGATCGCTTCGCGCGCCAGCCACGCAAACGCGAGCGCCTCGACATGTTCCACTGCGACGCCGTGATCGCCCGTTGTCGACACCGAGCGCGGATCAAGTTCCGCCGCGAGGATTCGCAGCAACGTGCCGTTGTTCGCTCCGCCGCCGCAGATCAGGACTTCCGTGGCGCCTGACGCGTGCACGCGAACGGCGTCGGCGATGGACCGCGCCGTCAACGCCGCAAAGGTCGCCTGGGC
>JAYTIR010000502.1:0-6057 GCA_043731765.1 Burkholderiales bacterium | reverse complement strand
CACGTTCGGGGCCGTCGCCGATCACCACGAGTTCGCGATCGGGCAGCAGCCGGAACGCATCCACGATCAGGTCGACGCGCTTGTACGGGACGAAACGCGATACGGTGACATACGTGTTGCCGCGCGATGCCTCCGTGTCGATTGCCGCCGCGGGGACGGGCGGAAAGATCACGGTCGATTCGCGGTCGTAGCAACGGCGGATGCGTTGCGCAATGGCGTGCGAGATCGCGACGAAGTGGTCAACGCGCTTGCTCGCCCCGCGATCCCAGCTGCGCAGGCGGGCGAGCGACAGGCGGATCGCGCGGCTCTTGAAGCCCCGGTCGAGTCCGACCTGGCGAAGGTATTGGTCCCGCATGTCCCAAGCGTAGCGCATCGGCGTATAGCAGTAGCAGATGTGCAGCTGCGACGGCGTCGTGCGCGCACCTTTGGCCACCGCGTGCGAGCTGGAGATCACGAGGTCGTAGGCGGAAACGTCGAGACTTTCGACCGCGCGCGGAAACAGCGGAAGGTAGCGCCGGAACGCCGTGCGCGCGAACGGCAGCCTCTGGATGAACGAGGTGCGGATCGCGCGCGGTCGGATCCGCCTGTGGTCCCCAGGTGTCATGAAATCCACCAGCGTGAACAGGTCGGCATCGGGATAGAGCGCGAGCAACTCCGCGAGCGCCAGCTCGGCGCCGCCCCAGGTGTCGAGCCAGTCATGGACGATGGCGATGCGCATGGGAGACCAAGAGCCGGGGTGTCGGGTGCACCGAGGGATCGAAAACGAGACAAAATGCGATAATAAAGAGCTTTTTCACGACAAGACAATCTGCAGTCCCAATCGGGGAAAACCGGCGCGATGGGCAAAACCGCATTGATCACGGGCGTCACCGGCCAGGATGGCGCCTATCTGGCGAGTTTTCTGTTGCAGAAGGGCTACACCGTTCACGGCTTCGTGGCGCGGCGGGCGACCGAGTCGAACTGGCGGTTGCGCGAAGTGGGCATCGAACAGGACATCACGCTGGTGCACGGTGACCTGACTGACATGGCGTCGCTTTGCCGCGCGGTCGAATCGGCGCGTCCGGACGAAGTCTACAACCTGGCGGCGCAAAGCTTCGTCGGAACGTCGTGGGCACAGCCGCAGGTGACTGCCCAGGTGAATGGCGTCGGCGTGGTGAACATGCTCGAAGCGCTGCGCCGGCTCCAGCCTGCAGTCCGGTTCTACCAGGCGTCGACCAGCGAGATGTTCGGCCTGGTGCAGACCGATGCGCAGGACGAGGCGACACCGTTTCACCCGCGCAGTCCGTATGGCGTGGCCAAGCTCTTCGGCCACTGGAGCACGATCAATTATCGCGAAAGCTACGGGATGCATGCGTCCAACGGCATCCTGTTCAATCACGAGTCACCGCTGCGCGGAATCGAGTTCGTCACGCGCAAGGTCACCGATGCGGTGGCGCGCATCAAGCACGGCAAGCAGAAGGAACTGCGCCTGGGCAACATCGACTCGAAGCGCGACTGGGGATTCGCCGGCGATTACGTCGAGGCGATGTGGCTGATGCTGCAGCAGGACAAGCCCGACGACTACGTTATCGCCACCGGCGTCACGACGACCGTGCGCGAAATGTGCCGCCTCGCGTTCGAATGCGTGGACTTGAAGTACGAGGACCATGTCGTCATCGACCCCAAATTCTACCGGCCGGCCGAGGTGGACCTGTTGCTGGGCAACCCGGCGAAGGCCAAACGCGTACTCGGCTGGGAAGCCCGGACCGGCATCGGCGAGCTCATTGCCATGATGGTGGACGCCGACCTGCGCCGCGTGAGCCGGGAGTAGGTCCTTGAACGCGCAGCGGGCACCGCTGTGGCCACGTCGGTGGTCGCACTATGTCGATCTGGTGATCGCGCTCACGATCAAGGAGATCAAGGTCCGGTACAAGCGCACCGTCCTGGGCTACGGGTGGTCGTTGCTGAACCCGCTGGTATTCGCGGTGACGTACTGGATTGCGTTCAAGGCAATCCTCAACGTCAAGATCGAAGGCTATTTCATCTTTTTGCTGGCCGGACTGTTCCCGTGGCAGTGGCTAAATAACTCGCTGCAGCTGGCGCCGCGTGCGTTCATCAACAACGCGTCACTGGTCAAGAAGATCGCGTTTCCGCGCTACCTCATCGTCGCGTCGTCGGTAGTCACTGAAGGCCTCCATTTCTTGCTGTGCCTGCCGGTGCTGGCCGCATTGGCGTTGGCGTTCGGGCGCGGCACGGTTTCGCTGTCATGGCTGTGGGGCACGCCAATCCTGCTCGTCGTCCAGGGCCTGATGATCTACGGTATCGCGCTGGCCGTTGCATCCTGCAGCGTGTTCTTTCGCGACCTCGAGCGTTTGATCGGGCTGGGCATGACGGTCCTGTTCTACGTGACGCCGGTGATCTACGAGCGGCAGATGGTCCCGGCGCTGTTCCAGCCGTTGATCGACTTCAATCCGTTCACGTACCTCATCGTGGCATGGCGTGCCCTACTGCTCGACGGCACGATGAATTGGCATGCGCTGGGTACGGCCGCGTTGATTGCCGTCGTTGCGGTCGCGGTCGGGCAGGCCGTGTTCGACCGCCTGCAATGGAAATTTGCCGAGGCGCTCTGATGACCGCGCCCATCATCGAATTCGACCGCGTCGGCAAGACATATTCGCTTGCGTTGCATCGCGGCGGAGGGATCAAGAACCTGATTCTCAATCCGCCCCGTGCCTTGCGCAGCATGCGCGCGGATAGCCGCGTGGTGCTGAGCGATTTCTCGTTGCAGGTTGCGCGCGGGGAGTCGATTGCAGTGATGGGCCGCAACGGTGCCGGCAAGAGCACGCTGCTGGCGTTGATCGCGGGTGTCATCCGCCCGACGACGGGCACGATCACTGTCAACGGCCGCGTATCGCCGCTGCTCGAATTGGGGGCGGGATTCCACCCTGAGCTGACCGGCCGCGACAACGTGATGTTGAACGGCGTGCTCCTTGGTCTGAGACGGGCCGAAGTGGCGGCGCGAATGGAGAGCATCGTGGAGTTTGCAGAGCTTGCGGATTCGATTGACGAACCGGTGCGGACTTTTTCTACCGGAATGACGGCGCGCCTGGGCTTTTCCGTGGCGGCGCACCTCGATCCGGAGATCCTGCTGATCGATGAGGTGCTGGCCGTAGGCGACACGGCGTTCCAGGCGAAATGCATCGACAAGATCCGCGAATTCCGGCGCCGCGGCGTCACCATCGTGTTCGTCTCCCACGAATTGAAACACGTCCGTGATCTGTGCGATCGCGCCGTGGTGGTTGCCGATCGCAGTGCTGCTTTTGTGGGCGATGTCCCGGCAGCTATCGCGCACTACGCCGATATGCCGGTTGGAGCGTACTGATGAGCCGCGTGAATCGCGAGGCGCCGGGGCAAGCTGGAGTCGCGATGGTTTCCTACGCTCAGAATTTCGAGGACGTCATGCTGGCCCGTGCGTTCGCAGGATGCGCGACCGGATTCTACATCGACGCGGGCGCATTCCATCCCGATGTCGATTCGGTGACACGGCATTTCTACGACGCAGGGTGGCACGGGATCAACGTCGAACCTGTCGTTGCGCAACATGCGCTATTTGCAAGAGCGCGAACGCGCGACATCAACCTCAACATCGCGCTTGGCCGCGAATGCGGAGAGATGACCCTTTACGATTTCTCACCGCTAGGCGTCTCGACGGTTGACCCGGCCGTCGCCGGGGAACTGCACGCACGCGGATTGGCAAGCCGTGAAGTTCCGGTGCCCGTGCGCACGCTCGGCCAGATCTGCCGCGACCACAATGTGCGCGAGCTCGATTTTCTCAAGGTCGATGTCGAAGGGCACGAGATGGAGGTGCTGGCCGGCCACGACTGGGACTTCGTACGCCCGCGGATACTTGTCATCGAGGCGACCCGCCCGATGACGCCCATTCCGTCTTTCTCTGCCTGGGAACCCATGATCCTGCGGCGTGGGTATCACTTCGCCTGGTTTGACGGACTCAATCGCTTCTATGTTCGGCGCGAGGATGCCGATCTGCTGATGCACTTCAAAGTGCCCCCCAATGTCTTCGATGGGTTCAGGCTGGAGTGGAGCGGTTCGGGCTGGCAACTTCTCGGCGCGCTGGCGGTCCAGGTCAGGCGCCGGCTTTTGGGTCGATGAATATGCAAGCGGTATTACGCCCAGCCGTTTTGTACATCGAATGTACGCCGACAATTCGCCTCGATCATGGTGCGGGCATAGCACGGGTGGTTCGCAACATCGTGCAGCACGCGGTCCGCAATGGACGCGACCGCGGTATCGACGTGCGCCCTATCGCTTTTTCGAATGGCAATTTTTTTGAGGCACGTCTGACGGCGGAGGGGAAGCTGGTGACTCGGACGGAGGGCGACCGGCAAGCGCGGTGGCGTCGCCGCGCCAAGGTGTGTTTTCGCGCCACCGTTCACCTCACCGGGCGAATATTGCCTGCAGGTCGTGCGCGACAATGGTGGATGGCGCCCGGCGCAGATCCGGGCCTGACCATGACCCTGCGTGACAACTTGCGATGGTTCCGCACTTCGGCTGCGGAATTGCTGAATTCCGTGGCCATTGTGTCCGACGCCGTGCAATTCGCGCAAGGCGATACGGTGCTTGCAGCAGAACCGTTGCTTGACCGAAATTACGTCGCCGCCTTCCTGGCGCTCCGGGACAAGGGAGTGAAGCTCGCATGCGTCGTCCACGATCTCGCGCCGATACGGTTTCCGCACCAGGTGCCCGCCCGCTTTCGCGTCAATTTCCGCCTCTGGGTCGATGGGAATCTCGCGGGCAGCGATCTGGTGGTCGCGATTTCGTCCACCGTTCGCGACGACCTCGCTGACTATTTCGCCGGGCTCGCAAGTGCTTCGCGCCCCGCGGGCCAGCGCCTCGCGTGGTTTCACTTGGGCCAGGATCTGGACCGGGCGCTCCCCGATGGCAAAGTGCGCGCCGCCCTGGCCCGGATCTTTGACGATCGCGATTCCGGCACGGTGTTCCTGATGGTGGGCTGGCTTCACCCGAGGAAGAATCACACCTTCGTCCTCGATGCGCTGGAACGATTGCATCGGGAAGGCATTTCGGCAAGGCTGGTGCTGATCGGCCGGCGCGATCTTGCCGCCGACGGGTTTTATCGGCGCGTCGGTGCCCATGCCGATCTGGCCCGACAGGTATTCGTCTTTCACGATGCCACGGACACCGAGCTCGCGTACTGCTATCGGCGTTCGTCGGCGCTGGTCTATCCTTCGATCAGCGAAGGATTCGGCCTGCCGCTGGTGGAAGCGCTTGGATATGGCTTGCGCGTCTTCGCGAGCGACATCCCGGTCTTTCGCGAAATCGGCGAAGGCTACGTCTCGTTTTTTCCACTTGATGATCCAGAGGTCCTGACGGGAAAACTGCGCCGATTCTGCATGGACGGTCATTTTGACGCGCGCCGCCCGATCGCCGAGTTCCGATGGCCCACGTGGCGCGAGAGCATCGAGCGCCTCCTAGACATCGTGCTCGAGCCGGACGGCGCGAGCGATACGGCATGAAGCCGCTCCGTATCGGTTGGAGCGCGACGCTTACCTGCGATCCGGCGACGCGCTTGCGGCCCGACGGCATTGGCGTGTACACCAGCGAGCTGATGGCCGCGTACTCCCAACGTAGCGACATCGTGCCGGTTCCGGTCGTCATGGGACCGCGCGCCGCGCGTCATGCACCGTCCAACGCGTTGATTCTGCCGCACCGGGCGCCGATTGCGACGGCACTGTCTTGCGCGACCGGCGCAGATGTCCGCGGCGCGCGCCGGTTGTCCGGGCGCATCGATGTGTTTCATTCGACTGACTACAGGATCCCGCGGCTGCGCAGGACGCCGGTTTGCGCAACGCTGTTTGATGCGATCCCGTTGAGCCACCCCGAGTGGGCGAACCCGCGCCTGCGCCGTCTCAAGAATGTCGTGCTGCGGCGATCGGCGCAGTGGGCGGATCACGTGATCGCGATCTCGCAGGCGATGGTGCCGGAATTGGTGGAACAGTATGGAATCGATCGGCAGCGGATCACCGTCACATCGCTTGGCGT